>JAGPGE010000208.1 GCA_018056145.1 Armatimonadota bacterium | reverse complement strand
CGGTTTCTCGACAGGCTCACGCGACGCCGACTTGAACTCCCTCAAGCCCTGCCCGAGCCCGCGCAGGATCTCCGGGATCTTGCGTCCACCAAAGAGCACCACGATGATGAGCAGGATGATGACGAGCTCTTGCGGGCCCAGACCAAACATATCGAACGCCCCTTCATGCGGCATGCTTTTCGCAACAGTTCGCCCTGCCGCTGAGCTATTCCTGCACGCCGTGCGGTCCGTACGACGAAAGCCGCGGAACCGTCTCGCGCGCGTTGGGCTGTCCGAGCTTCCGGTGGTGCCGGATCCGGCCCTCTGGGCCGGGCTTGCGCTCATCGGAAAGCAGGTCCACGCCGTGGTCGTCCAGGAGGCCGCCCTGTTCCCCTGTCTCTGCGTCTCCGGCAATATCGGCTTCCGCCGGCGTGGATGCGGTCTTCATCGCAGCCGCCACCGACGGCCCGGCGGTCATCTCCCCCGCCGACTACCTGGAGTTCACGATCCCCGGCTTCAAGCAGATCGTGGAAGCCGCTGAACCGCTGAACACCCCCGTCATCTTCCATCCCCACGGGACCTTCACCGACGAGCGATTCCAGCATCTCGTGGATGTCGCCATCGACTGCGGGATCGGCGGGCTTCAGTCGAGCGAGGGCTGCGACCTTGCCCTCGCGAAGCGGAAGTGGTCGGATCGGGTGTGCATTCTCGGAGGGCCCGACGTGCCCGAGGTCCCCTTCCCCGGACCGCCGGAACGGGTGCGCGAGAAAACCCGTGAGGACATCGAAGCCGCCGTGGACGGCGGCGGGTTCATCATCATGGGGTCCTGTTCGCTGTACCGGGACGCACCGCTGGCGCACCTCGACGCCATGATCCAGGCGGTCCATGATTTCGGCGTCTACGGCTGAACCCGCGCCTCCCGGATCACATCATCCGGCGCCTCGAAGAACTCCCGGTATGCGCGGAAGTGGTCTGTGTCCTGGTAGGCCACTTCCACCAGCGGGACGTGGTCGAAGCTGCAGATCACCGCGCCCGGGCAGGCCACGAGAATCGGTGAGTGGGTGGCGATGATGAACTGGGCATGCCCACCGGCCGCGTTCTCATACAGCAGCCGCACGAGTTCCAGTTGTGTCCGCGGCGACAGCGCCGTCTCCGGCTCATCCAGCAGGTACAGCCCCCGCAGCCTGTATCTCGCGCGGAAGAAGGCCATGAGCGACTGGCCGTGAGAGCACGAAAGCAGCGACTCACCGCCCAGGTACTTGAGTTGCCCAGGGTCATCCGCAGCCCACTCATCCACCAGCGACGCGAAGTCGTGGAATATCTCCGACCCGAAGAAAGACCCCGGCACCCGGCCGTTCACCCAATCCACACTGATGAACTCCCAAAGCCGCTCCTCGTAGGGGTTGACCTCCAGCCGCCGCCGTGGCGAATCGCGCCAGATGTGTATCCCGCAGCGCCGCGCGATAGCCCGCAGCAGCGTGGACTTCCCCGTCCCGTTCTCACCCACGAAGAACGTCACCGGCGCGTGCAGTTCGACCCTCGGCGTCCTCCGCAGAACTTCCAGGCGGAACGGGAACTGGTCAACAGTCGGGAACCTTTCGGCGTGCAGTGTGACTGAACGAATGTGCATGACTGGCCTTTCGAGGCCCGGCTACCCGGCCGGAACCAGTGTCGCTGAGATGCTCTTGCCCTGGTGACAGGTGAACCGCATCAGAGTGCGCTGCCCGGCGGTCTCCAGCACCTCCGGGCTTCCTTCGGCCCCTTCGACGCGCCAGGCTCCCCGGAGGCTGAGGGTGATCTGCCGTGGCTGGCTCACGCCTTCCACCAGGTTCACGTCGGGATCGCACAGACTCAGGTGATAGCCGTCCCCGTCCGACTCCAGCATGACAAGACACGGGTGATCCACGGCAGCGAGGGGATGGCCGCCCTGGACTTCGCCGGCCTCGAACAGCACGAAGGCGCGGGTCGCGGTCGCCCTATCATATACGATGTGGGCGCCGGAGTCCTTGCGCTCAACCCGGTACGGCGCGCGTTCGGGGTCGCTCATGTCCCGCGCGAACCCCTCCATCCGCTCAGGCGTCGCCCGCACGATCGCCGCGTACTCATATTGCTCGCCCGATGGCGCGGTTCCGTGGTCGATCCAGGCGCAGGCGAAGTCGCCCTCCGTGTCCTTCGAGTCCGACTGGTCGCGGGACTTCTGCCGCTTTCGCGCGTACCTTACTCGCTGACCGGCGGGCAGGTAGTAGCCGGTGTTCTGGGTATCCAGGAGCCACCCAGGAGCAGCACCGGGAAGCTCGCCTTCCACGCCCAGCCCGGCCACCCGATCGCCGTTCACGACGATCGGGACGTCTGGACCCGCAAGGTGCTTCTGAAACAGGTTGGTGTGTGTCGGGTGCTCGGAGTCGGTGTTCTCGATGCCCGAGCCCAGGCAGACGATGCGGTCGTCGAACAGGAAGGTGCTCTTTTTCGCGCGAAATGTGGGATCGTGGTTCTTGTTGCCGTGAAGCGTGGCCACAAAACACCCGTTCCGTCCCCGGTGCGAAAGCCCGCCCGAGAACGGTTCATCGGTGCTGATGAACTCGGTCCCGGGACTCACTGCCCGCAGCCTGTCCAGCGGCAGGTAGATCACCGTGGTCCCATCCAGACGGTTCCAGTCCCAGCCCTCGTGCGCATACCCGCTGGCGGCCCGGCTCACCGGGTCGCCGCCGCCCAGGATCTCCAGTGCGCCGTTGCCGTGATACCGCCCGAACCGGTTCTCCTTCGCGTAGACCTCGGTCGCCAGGAAGTTGCGGTTAGATGCCCTCACCAGCGCCATCCAGTTCTCTCGCCGGTGGGCCATGATCACCGCATAGTTCAGGCAGAGGTTGCCCTGCGGCTCGGCCTCTGGTTGAGCGCCCGCCGACGCGAAAGGCTCCTGGGTCGCCTGATCCGGCCGGAATCGCAGATACGCCGCCGCAAGTTCCGGGTCCAGCGCCTTCGACCCATCCGGGCTGCCACAGCGCGCCAGCGACAGGATCGCGCCAACGGGCACTGCCTGCCCGTCGAAAGGGTGCCTGCCCTGCATGGACAGGGGCAGGTCCGTCCGGTTGCAGTAGAAGCGCATCGACAGAAGCACCCGTTTCACCTGCGCCAGTGCATCCCCGGTCACTTGGTATGGCGTGCCGCGCAGCCCCTCCAGCACGTTGGTCAGGCTGTTCATGCTGTAACTAGCGTACGCGAAGTAGTGCATGTTATGGTGGAACGCCGCGCCGTCCGGCTTGAAACCGTTCGGGCCTTCATGCAGGATCTCCAGGGACAGCCGTCGCGAGTATGCCTTCAGCGCCCGCACGCGTAGAGGCACCGTCGGCTGCATCAGCGCCCCGTATAACTGATACCGGGTGGTGATGTGGAAATGGTCCATGTGAGGCGCGATGCTCGCGTCGTCGAAAATCGCGCTGAAGCCGTGGCAGTAGTCGAAATACCGCGCGGCTTCGACCAGCCGCCCGCCTTCCTCAAGCACGCCGCGCATGAGGTAGAGCGCATCCCCCAGTGACCTGCCGCCATACCCGCCCCAACCGAATCCCGATCCTGCCTGCATCCCCTGGTCGTGTAGGTTGTCCCACAGATCCAGGAACCACCCGGCTAGTCTCTCCCGCTGGCTCGCATCAGTTGACCGGTGGTACAGTCTCCCAACCTCCAGCATGAGATCAGCGCATGCGCCCGGGGAGGCCGGAGGCTCCGCGAGATGCTCGCCGGAATACCCCGGGTTCGGGACAACGCCGCGGCCTCGGATACTCCCGTTCTCGCGCACGATGCCCCACTGCGCAACGCGCCCGGCGATGGTGTCCATCTGCGCATCCCCGACGCTCCCTCCGCTGGCCAGTTGGCGGTCGAACCACTGGCCCACCTTCTCGGCGCCGCGAGCCTCCGCTTCGCTCACTTGCTCCGGCACCGGAAAGCGCTCCGGATCGGGCGACGGCGGCTGCCAGGCTCCGGCCTTCGGGACACACTGCTGGCGGTAGTCCATCAGGCCGTTGTACACCACGAGGTCGATGAAAACCGTGCCCCGTTCAGGGGCCTCGGGTGCCGAGATCACAATGGTGTCCGCGTTCGCCGGCACGCGCCCTTCGAAATCCCTGCCGAACCACAGGTGCGCCCGGCGCCAGCCGGTGAAGTCCAGAGGGAACTCGAAATACCCGCCTGGGCTCTCCCCCGCGCGGATCTCCAGCCGCAGCGCCCCTTCCATGGGCGTCTCGCAGTAGACCCAGATGCCGAAGGTGGCCTTGGAGTACGCCCCTCCGTAGCCGCCCACGCGACCCGGATCGCCGATACCGTGAGCTACGCGCAGCGTCTCTCCCGCCTGCCAGTCCCAGCGCAGGGAGTACGCTCCGTGCTTGGCATGGGCCCGGCTCACGCTCAGCGAACCTGGGCGTGACGCCTGCCAGTAGCCCGGCACACCCGCCTCAAAGGATTCACAGAGCGTATCCTGGGCAAACGCCGGAAGCGCGGCGATCAGGAGCGCACCAGAGCAGGCCATCAGTCGTCGAACCGTCATCCGCATCCGCCTTTCGGGCCGGGATCGTGCGTGGTTGCACTACGCGCCCGGCAGGTCGAACATCTCCCGGATGATGGGCAGCAGCGCGTCCGCTTCCAGAGCATGCCCGGCGTCGTTCGGGTGCATGCCGTCGCTCAAGAGGGCATCCACCGTCTGCCCATCTTGCTTGCCGTAGTCCTGGAACATGGTGAAGGTGTCCACCAAGGGGACCTGCTGTCTGGCCGCCACCTGCCGGCATCGTTCCGCGTACTCGCGAACGAGGCCGTTGAAGCCGTCTGGGTCGTCAGGGTTGTACGGGGGCTTCCCGTACAGTTCCTTGAGCTTGTCGGTCCAGCGCACCGGATTCGGCGTCATGAGGATCACCCGCGACCCGACGGCTTTCAGTTCCGTCACGAAACGCTCCAGGTTCCGCTCGTACTCATCAATCGGCAGGCGAGGTTCGGTCTGACCGCGCCAGACATCGATGGCGGAGTCATTGAGGCCGAACTGAAGGACCACCAGATCCGGCTTGTGGGCGAGCACCTGCGGTTCGAAACGCTCCCGCGCCGACTCCGTGCTGTCCGAACCGCGCCCGGCATTCACGATCTTGATCGCACGCCCGGAGCCCTCCAGTTCCCACTCCAGGAGCATCGGGTAGATGGTGATCCCGGACCGGGGCGCGGTGGTCGAATCTCCGAAGCACACGATAGTCAGCGGCTCGCCCATCGGCGGTTCCGCGGCTTTCAGCAGGTCCTCCTCCATCACCGCCACTAGGTTTCGCGTCCAAGCCTTTCCCGCGACCCAACTGGTCCACAACTCCCCCGGACGACGCTCCCAGATCTGCGGGTAGCAAAGACGCGATCCCCGCGCGATGGTCATGGGCTCCGTCCAGGTCTCACCGTCGTCCTCCGACAGCGCCATCAGCAGGGAATCACGCCAGCCGTCGCTAGGCAATTCCGTGCCCCAGCCGCTGCGCGGGCCTTTTGGCCGCAGTTCCATCAGCGGACGCATGGTCTTTCCCGGTGTCAGCGGGTTCCAGATCAGCGCCAGCCTCCCGCTTGCCAGCCGGGTCACGAAGCCCGGCGCATTGCTGGATGCCACGTTGCTGGGCTCGATCTGCCGCCATGTCAGGCCGCCGTCGAAAGACCAGGCCTTCCACAGCCGATCCAGCGCGGTGCGCATGAACATGAGCAGGCGCCCGTCCGCCAGTTCCGTGAGCGAGCCCTCAATGGCCCCGTCGTGGTGGCCGTGCCCACCCAGATCGATGATATTGCTTCGCTTCCACGTGAGGCCGTCATCCATCGACACGTACGTACACTGGCAATGGCGGCCAGGATTCGCCACATACCGCTGAACTGGGACCACGATGTTTCCGTCTCTCGTCTGGATGATGTCGTTGAGCGATCCACAGTAGCCGTCGAAGATCATCTGGCGGTCCTGCCAGGTCTTCCCGTCATCCAGGCTGCGGATCGACCAGACAGTGAGTAGCGGGTCCAAGGCCTCACCGGTGGCGTCATCCCACTTCCAGCGCCAATTCTCCAGGTCCCGGTAGATGTAAACGATCACGCCGCTCTTCGCGCGCAGAGCGATGGCGCATTCGAGTTCCCGCGTGGGTTTGCCCGGGCCCTCCCCCGGCACCATGGTCGCGTAAGGCGCCCAAGTCTTCCCGTCGTCCTCGCTCACCCGCACGGTCCCGCCGCTTTCGGCCCCCAGGTTGAGCAGCCGTCCATCGCCCAGATCAACGAATGACCCGGCCGCCATGCCCTGTGACAGGTAGCGTACCTTCGGGTGCAACCGAAAGCCCAGCTCCCTCGCTGTCGGTGGCTTCGAGCCGGATTCGCCCTGTGCACACGCGCAGGTCGCCGCAGCCAGTGCTAACAGCAACGCCATGGGATACGCAGCCTGCATGAATGCTCATCTCCCGTTGGAAATGTGCCTGGGTGACCGTCCCACTTCGCACGTTCACAGTTCGCCCGGAGCAGCCGCCGTCCTTCTGCCGCAAAGCGCACCGGGCGACGTCTTCACTGAACCGCCGCCCGGAGTGGGTCACTTGCTCGATGTCCAAGCTACTGGATCGTGACCGTCAGTGTCTCAGTCGTCACGCGGTTCCCCAGTGAGCAAGTCACCGGGATTCTCAGCGTCCCCGCGGGGGCATTCCGGCCCACCGCAACCACAAGATCCACCCACCCGTCCGGCCCGAGCAAGATGCCCTTGAACGGTGCCTCAGCGGGTCCACGCTGCAAAGTGGCCTGGGGGATCGGCTGGGGCGTGGGCACCGGGCGCTCCATCGCTGGGATCTCCGGCAGCAGCGCCATGCGCGCCTTCTCCGCGTCCGCCTCGGTGAGCCCGATGAGCTTCAGCGGCTGCACATGACGGTGGCCACGGATCGTGTCGGCCTTGATCCACACGTTCGCCGGCGCCTTGCCCAGCGTCAACTTCACCGCCTGCCCCCCCTCCGCCGGGGATTTCCACGTGAGCCGGACAGTCGTGCGGCCCCCTGCCGGCACTGTCACCGACGACGGCTCCGTGACCAGCTCGCCGCTGGACATCGCGAGAATGACCTTGGCCTCTCGCTCCAGACCGCCGCCCGTGCCGCGGATCACCGCCTGCACCGGCCTGCTGGCTTGCTCCTTCGCGGCGCTGAAAGCCACCTGGACGGTTGCGAACCTGTCTGCGACCACCGGGTTGGCCGAGAAACGAGCGTTCACCCCTGGTGGCAGCCCCTCAGCAGTCAGAACGACCGGGTCGCTGAAACCTCCCACCGCGCGGACGGTAAGGGTGGCCTTGACGGTCCCGTCTTTCCCTGCCTGGTCGTATGAGATGACCTTCGGCTCCAGCGTCAGCACGAAGTCCGGCTGTGCGCGGTGCTGCCCCGTGTCATATCCACCCGACTGGTCACTCGCGTCCTGCGGCGGCACAAGTTCGATCGGGTCCAGCACAATCGCTCTGCAGTCCTCGATCTGGATGTCTACCTGCTCTTGCGATTTCGCCTTCCCCGGCGCACTGGCGATCAGTGTGTACGTGCCCGCCGTGCAGAGGGGCAAGATGAACTGGCCCTTCTCATTGGTCCGCCCAAGGTGGTAGACCTGGCATGCCCAGTCGCTCAAGGGCACCAACGGGGTTCCTGATCCGGAACGCAGTCCCGCGAGGGTTTCGTTTTTCACCATGGTCACTGCCGAATACTGCACCGGCTGTCCGACCTCGTCAAGCACGGTTCCGAGCACGTTGCGCCGCGTCGCTAGCAGCTCCCGCATCTCGTCTGACAGCGGCACATCATCGGGCGGGATGGGCATCGGCAGGCCGGCTTCCGCGAAAACCCGATCAAGGACCTGCGAGGATGCCACCAGCGGCTCGGATTGCCAGTTCTGCTGGGCCGCCGCCATCGCACCCTGGTATCCACCCTGGGCGTTGAACTGCCGCATGTTGTGGACAGCCTGCGCCATCAGCTCGGCTTGCTGCTGCATCATCGCCGCCGTCTGAGGGTCCAGCCCCCCCTGCTGTGCGGCCTGGGCCATGCTCTGCTGCATGCTGCTCAGGAACTGCTCCATGGCCTGGGTGTCCACCTGGCCCTGGCCCATGGCCATGTCCGCCGGGGTCCAGTCCGCTGGCCCGTAACTCACATCCACCCCGCGATCCTCCACCAGCTCCGTGCTTCCCTCCGTCGGCGCCGCCGTGGCGAAGTGCAACCTGACCGTGCCGTCAATGGTGGAGCGGAACGAGCAGACCACGGGGTCCGTCATCCGGCCCTCCACACCGTGCGTGGCAATACCTCCTTCGAAGAAGGGCGCCCTGTGGGCTGCACCGCCGGTCTGGTGCGCCTGGTAGACGTAGGCCACCACCCGATGCTGATCGCGCATAGGGTCCTTGATAGGCAGGATGAAAGTCATGAGGTTGGGGTCGTTCAAGTCTCGGTATGCCAGGATGTGCGCCGGGTCGATGGCCGATGGCGGCGCCTGGAAGGGCTCGCCCTTGAAAAGCTGGCGGTACACCTGATCGGTGATCTCATCCGTCTCCAGCAGCCGGAACTTCGGGTATAGCGCAAGCTGGTTCGAGGCATCCATGCTGTTGACGCACTCCCACAGCACGTTGTCCCCGTCGTCCGCCATGGGGATCGAATACCCGATCGCGGCGCTGAGCTGGTCCACTCCGGCCTTGTCCAGGAGCGACAGCTTACCCAGCGTCACCGAGTCATAGAAGGGCACAAACTCCGGCCAGTTCATCTCAGGATGGTCGGCCGTGGCGCCCATCTCCAGATCCAGCGCCTGCCGGACCTCCTCCCCGTGCGTCGCCAGGATGAACTGCTCGGGGTTCGCGATCTCCTCGAAGGTGTCCCTAAGCAGCTGGTTGTAGATACTCTCGGCCATGTCCATGAGCGCGT
>JAGPGE010000207.1 GCA_018056145.1 Armatimonadota bacterium | reverse complement strand
ATGGAGATGGCTCGCGCTCACGTAGAGGGCTTTGTAACTCTCCAGGCGGCCCTCCGCAATGTCATCCTCCGTCAGGAAGTCCACCGGAATCCCAGCCTGTCGCAGGGCGTAGTACAGGCACTTGCGCTCATGGTTGTAGTTGGGCGAGGGGTCCCACAAGTCGGTGACGCCAGAGATGAGCATCGCCGCCTGCGCGGGCCGAACGCGGCCCTCGATCAGCAGGTCTTCGAACACGCCCAGTTCCCGGGCGATGTCGTGGATTTCGCGGTACATGGGCAGGAAGTCGGAAGCCACGTAGTTCTCGGTGTAAGCGGTCACTACCGGGGTTACGCAGAAGTGGTCGATCAGCTTCGCCCCGTGCGCCAGAGCGGAGTAGTAGCTGAGCCGGAAGCTGCGCGGGGTGTTTCCCGGCTGGTGCGGCATGACGTAGAAGACGATGGGCAGATCGTGGTATTTCGCGGCGCAGCGGAAGACGTCCATGAGGTACCCGGTGACCTGCGGGCTGACCTCGGGGATGCCCCAGACGTAGTCCTCGCTCCAGGGCATCGTGAGTGCCCCGAGCTTGAACGGGCGCACCCACTGCTGCTCGCGCGGCCAGTAGACCGGGTGGGGCGAGTAGTTCGCCCCGGTGTGCACGCGGCCCCCGCTCTCTGCCTGGATTTCCTCGGTACGCTTCTTCAGTTTGAGCAGGCTCCCGTTCTCGTAGCCGAAAACCTGGGAGTGGTACCACAGGCGCGGGTTCGCCTTGCGGTCCTCGTACTCCAGTTCGATCAGCGACCATGGGTCCTGCGCATCCGCAAGGGTTTCGGGCGGCAGAACGTTGGAGGGCTGTAGGCCGAGTGACTTGAGGTACTCGCGGAATGCCGCGTCGGTCTCGGGCGACTTCGCAGCGAGTTCCAGGCCGATCTCGTCGCCGAGGCTCTCCACCTGCAGGCCGACCTCATTGGCGTTGCCGATCATCTCGCGGCGGATTGCGTCTGCGAGTTCGCGGGCTCGGTCCGACAGCTCCGACGCCATGAAGTGAGTGGTGAACACACCCCGGATGCCGATGCGCTCGGGAGTGCGGCCCTGTGTGGGCAGGGAACGGACATAGGCCAGAATGCGCTCCAGTTCCTCCTCAGCGGTGCGGATGTCGCCGTTCTTCGGGACATCTCCCGGCACCGCGAACCGCACTGGCTGGCTGCCAGGGTCGCGGTAACGGATCCGGCGCACCAGGCGTTTGCCGCCTTTGGCGTCCGGAGTTGCGAACTCAAAGATCAAGTCGATCCCCGATGCCTTTGGGTCCGGATATTGCACGTGGGCCTTGAGGGTCGACTCATTGAGACGATCCAGGCGGCTGCCGATCTCGACCCACGGGCTCGAAGCGCCGGGAGGCAGGAAGTCTCCGGACCGCGGCGTGCCCTCCACATATCCCGCAGCGCCAAGGGTCTTCGGCCTGTGCCAGTCGCGGCCATGAACCCAGTAGGGGCTGTGCTCGGTGGTGGTGAGGTCGACCACCACGGGCCCCGGAGCGCTCGCCGGGTTTGTGATGCGCAGGAACACATCTCCTGCCTGGGTGAGCAGGCCGTCCAGGGGCAGGTAGGAGTACCTGGAAGAGATTTTGGCCATGCCCTGGGTGTGGTCCATCAGAATGAGCGCATCCACTTGGCGTTCCGCGGCGGGTTCATGCTGGGGACCGGCGATCAGGAACGCCTTCGCTTGGCCAGCGCGCAGGCGGAAGGCCCGCGTCCCACCCTCGTAGACCATGTTGTCCCCGCCGCCCCAGTCGTACGTGGCCATGGGCTGGATGCCGCCACCGAAAGGCCAGATCTTCGGCTCCTGGATGCGTCCGAAACGGTCGGAATGCACGGTGCGGCCGCCCTGCTGGATCACGACCTCGAACGCCACATTGTGCATGTAGGGACACGCATACCGCGCGAAGAGGGCGTACTGCCCATCCTCCGGCACGGTGAACACGATCTCGGCCACAGACTGATTGCATTGCGCCGGGGCGCCCAGGAACGCTTGCCGTGACAGGAAATCGCTGGCGAAGGAAGCGCAGAAGTATGATTCAGTCCACGGACGCGGCTTCCAGGCTCCGGCGCGTGCGAAGTCCTCGCCCTCAAGGATCACCGGCTCCTGGGCATAGACCTGTGCCGCGCACAGAAGAACGGCGACAGATGCAATGACCGTTCGGACGGTTAGCGCGGGCATCATGTCGGTTCACCCACCATCGTGTCTCAACTCGCGTTCCTGCCTGCGGGCTGAATCTTCGCCGTCCGTAATGCACTTTCCTGCGGGGCACGCGGACGTGGAGCGGAGGTGCGAGGGCAGGCGGGATGGAACTGCCGAAGCGATGCGCTCCACGACGGAAAGGGTGATCTTGTATGCGTATTCACTGGGGCTTGTCGCTGACTCTGGCGGGGGCTCTCCTGCTTGCGGGCGTCTCTTCCGCCCAGGATGCAGGCCAGGCGGTCCCTGAGCCGCCTGGGCCGAACGTGGCCCTGGGTGCGCCGTACACCATGACAGCGCCCAATTACGCCCTGTGCGCGGACGATGCTGATTTGACGCAGCTCACCGACGGCGAGTACTCACAGGGACACTTCTGGACCCGGAAAACCACCGTGGGCTGGTCGGGGGCGCGCAACGTGTTCGTGACCATTGACCTCGGGCAGGTGCAGCCGATTGCCGGGTTGTCCCTCAATACCGCCGCCGGAGTTGCGGATGTGCGCTGGCCAAGCCACATCGTGATCTTCGTGAGCGACGACGGCAATACCTGGCACGCCCTGGGCGACCTGATGGAGCTGTTCGGCCGCGAGAACCTGCCCGAGTACGGCACATACTCGGTGGTGCGCATCTTCACCCATGATCTCCGTACGCACGGGCGGTTCGTGCAGCTTGCGATGCAGCCCGGCGAAACGTACCTGTTCGCGGATGAGATCGAGGTCTACCGCGGCGCGGATGAGCTCCTTGACGCTGAGATGCCCGGCCCCGCAGTGACCGACGTCCCGGCGCACCTGAACGTGGAGTTCTTCGGCCTGATGATCCGCGAGCAACTAAGGCGTGATCTCCGGGCGGTTCGCGACAGCATCGCGGCGCCCGGCTTGACCGATGAGCAGCGCGCTGCATTCAAGACACGCATCGATGAACTGGCCCAGGCAATCAAGGACCTGCCCGTGCCGCCCATCGAGACCTTCCGCGCGGTGCTGCCGATGAACGACCTGGAGCGCGAGATCTTCCGGATGCAGGCAGAAGTGTGGCGTGCCCAGGGCAAGCCGGAACTGCGCGTCTGGCAGACGCATCGCTGGGAACACCTCGTACCGTGGATGGAGCCAGTGGCCGATGCTCCCCCCGCGGCTATCGATGTGCGCATGATGAACGGTGAGGTCCGTGCCGAAGTGGTGAACTTCACCAATGCCGGCGAAAATGACGCGGTGCTGCGGCTGCGCATCGACGGGCTCCCGGGCGGCGACGCGGCGGACTACATCACCGTGTACGAGGTCCTGCACGTGGGCACTCGGCGCTTCGAGTCCGTTGCCGCTGCGCTTCCGCAGGCTGAGCAGGACGGCGCGGACTGGCTGATCAACGCCCCCGCTGGGATGACCGTACAGGCGTGGGTACAGTTCCGGCCCGCGAGCCTGGAGGCGGAGAAGTACTCGGGGACCCTCACGGTGAGCGGGATCGAGGGGATACAGGCGCAGGTCCCGGTCACGCTGACGATCTCTCCTGTGCGGTTCCCGGAGAAGACATCTCTGCTCGTGGGCGGATGGGACTACACCGACCGCGACAGCCAGTATGGGATGACGCCGCAGAACCGGGACGCGGTGATCGAGTATCTGCGGGACATGCGGGTCAACATGACCTGGGGCACGGCATCGGTCACCCCTTCGGGGACGTTCGGTGACGATAACCAGCTTATTGAGCCACCCGATACTACACAATTCGACCGCTGGGTGAGTGACTGGCCCGAGGCCGAACGGTACATGGTGTTCCTGGCGAAGACCGACAGCTTCGCGGGGACCGCCATGGGTACCGCGGATTTCGAGATGCGCCTTGGCAACTGGGCGCGGTTCTGGTCCCAACACATGCGGGACCTTGGACTGGCGCCCGGGCAGCTTGGGTTCCTGATCTATGATGAGCCCCACGACGAACGGGGGTATGCCATCAACGAGCAATGGGCTCGAGCGATCAATGCCGCCGCGCCGGAACTGCTGATGTTCGTCGATCCTCAGCCGGTGGACCCGGACAAGCCGCTGGCGATGTTCGCGCAGATGGACGTGCTCTGCCCCCACAGGCCGCAGTGGCTGGGCACGAAGTGGTTCCCCGAGCTATTCGCGGCCCAGCGCGAGCAGGGCAGGGAACTGTGGTTCTACTCGGCAGACGGCCCCGCGCGGCGGTTCGACCCGTACGCGTACTATCTCGCGCAGGCGTGGCATATCTTCGCAGAGGGCGGCAGGGGCTCGAGCTTCTGGGCATTCACCGACACCGGGCGCGTGTCGGTCTGGAACGAGTACGCCACCGCCGGCCGCGGACCGTACTGCCCCTATTACCTGGACGACACCTCGGTCACCTCCGGCAAGTGGATGGAGGCCATACGCGAAAGCGCGCAGGACTTCGAGTATCTCACGATGCTGCGCGATCGGATCGTGGCTTTGGAGGCGGAAGGGCGCGGGGAAGAAAAGGCTGTTAAGCAGGCGAAACAACTGCTGGTAGATGGTCCGGCGGAGGTGCTGGCAGGCGACAGCGGGCGCAACTACACCTGGGACCAGCCCAGGGACCGCGCCGCGGCTGACCGTGTGCGCGGGCGCATCCTGGACGCGCTCGAGACGCTGTAGCACCGTTCGATGCGCGTGGCTGGCGCCCCTGACACAGAGGGCCTGCCCGCGACGTGGCGCAGGACAGGGAACGGGCGGCGCCGCCGGGGAAGTGGAACAGGAGAAGCATGAACTGTGACGTGCAAGGGAGCGCCGGGCATGAAACTGAGGGCGATGCTTCTGATGGTGTTGGTGGGCCTGATGCCGGCGATCTCGTCGGCTGAGAATCTCGGCCCCAATCTCGTTACCAACGGCTCTTTCGAAATGGGCGATGCGACCCTGGATGCCTGGCGCTGGGGCTGCTCTGACGATGAGAAGCAGACCCTCGCCATCGATGATTCGGTGGCGCACTCGCGAAAGCGCAGCGTGCGCCTGCACAGCGAAGGGGTGCTGGTGTCGATCGTGAACCTGTGGGGCAAGCCCAAGGCGGTGCGGCTCTCGGTAGGCGGCCGTCCGGTGAAGCAGATCCACGACATGCGGGGCGACCGGGTGCTCGCGGGTGACAGACTGGCCCTCAAGCCGCTGGATGCCATGCTGTTGCGGGTGAAGTGAACCGCGGACTGGCCCCATTGCCATTTCGCGTCAGATCGCGGGCCGAAACGTCCGGCACTCTATGGAACCCGCAGCGCCGACAGCGGGATCACCGCGAGTTCGGCGCTGTTGTTGTTCCAGTTGGCGCGGTCCTTGCCGCCGCGTCCGCCGCTGTTGGAGTACCCCACGTAGAGCTTCCCCTCGTGCTCCACCGCGTACGGGTAGGCGAGAGCCGCGCCGGGATGGGACTCGCCGAGGCCACTGGGGTGCACAGCATCCCTGATGGTGAAGACCCGCGCGAAGGGCTGCTCCCCGGGGCGGCTGACCGCGACCGTAAGTGGTGCACGACGGCCTCCTGTATCCGCGGCCATGGTGCAGACGAGGTAATGCTGGCCGGTGGTCAGCGTTCCCGCATAGGGTTTCGAGGTGGTCATTGGCATGTTCGCGGGGCGTGACTGGGTCCAGGTGCGCCCGCAGTCCCCGCTCACGGCCACTAGCGGCAGGGCCTGCGCGCCATAGCGGGCGATGTTGACCACCCGGCTCCCGTCCACGATCACCGACGATTCGCCCCACATGTTCCCGGTGCCCGGCGCCGCCTGGATGATCACCAAATCCCACCGGGTGAGGTCATCGCCGCGGCTGATTGCCACCGCTGCGGGATTGGTGCCGCCCACGGAAATGCCCGACATGATCCAGTTCCCGTCGGGCATCTTCTGGGGCTCCTGCATGGGCCAGAAGCCGCCTTGGGTCACGGTTCCTCTCTTCTGCCAGGTTCCGCTGGCCTCATCGAGGAGGTATGCGCGGGTGTGTACGCGCTCCATGGTGTTGTGGTACGCGCCGTGGAATGCCCACAGTGCGCCGCCGATCGAGAGAAAGACGCCGTGACTCACCGCCAGGTCGCCCTCTCCGGGGTCGATGGTGAAGACTTCGCCCCAGGTCTTGCCTCCGTCGTCGCTGACCCGCCCACGTGCCTCCTCGGTGGCGGTGTTCTCGCCGACGCGGTTGTGCCCGAAAGACGCATAGAGCCGTCCGTTATGCCAGGCGAGAGCAACCCCATGCAGGAAGCGGTACCCGTCGGTCTCGAACTCCCAGGGCTTGATGACCGAGAACTCGACGCCGTCCAGAGCGGGGATGTCCGCTTTCAGAGGGAACGGCCCGCACTTCCAGAGCGGGTAAGCGTCCTCTGCGTGGATGGACAGGCAGAGAAGGATTAGCAGGACCGCGAGGAGTGGAACCCCCATTGGTGCGCCTCCGCGGTGGTGAACCGGCATCCGGGTGTCTCAATGACCGGAGATTTCCGGGGCGCGACCGCAAGTTCCTCCAGTCCGGCGGACCGGGCAGGCAGGTTCATTCCTTTCGAGGGTGAAATGGGCGCGCTGTGGCGTGGATACTGTTGAAGCGCAAGCAGAATGGAGATCGGTGCATGCCGGAGCCTCATGTCGCATTCGTCCTGGGTGATCACGAGTACGGTGGCGAAATGACGCTGCCGAAGCTTGCCGCCGAACTGAGCAGCAACTACGGGATGCGGACCACGGTATTGGCGTCCTTCCCGGACCAGAACGCGGAAGAGGACATTCCGGGTCTGGAGGCTCTTGCAGACGCGGACCTCGCGGTGTTCTACATGCGATGGCGGAGGCTGCCGGAGGAGCAGATAGCGCACATTGCCGCCTATCTCGAGTCCGGCAGGCCCGTCCTGGGCTTCCGCACCACCTCCCATGCCTTCAGGTACCCGGAGGGACACCCGCTTCAGGCGTGGAATGGGTGGGCGGCGGATGTTTTCGGCGCACCGCCCGGGTGGAATGTGGATGGCCACACCCACTATGGGCACCAGTCAAGTACGGAAGTCTGGGTCGCTGACGGCGCCGTGCACCACCCGGTGCTCACGGGAGTGAAGGGGGAGTTTCACGTGCGCTCGTGGCTGTATCACGTGCTCCCGAAATGGCCGCCGGCCGATGCCACTCGGCTTCTCATGGGCCGGGCACTGGCCCCCAACAAGCCGGCCATCGACAACCCGGTGGCCTGGACCTGGGTCAACCGCTACGGTGGCCGTGCGTTCTTCACGACCATCGGCCACCCGGAAGATTTCGCCGTAGAGCAGGTGCAGCGGGTCCTCGTCAACGCCGTGCACTGGTGCCTGGCTACGGACATTCCAGACCCGTGGCAGGGACCATTCGAGATGGCGGCCCCGTATCGGGGCGTAGTCAGGTAGGCACTCAGGAGCGGGCCGCAGGCGCAGGCCGGGGTTGACCGCAAGCAGGGAGCAGACCATGCTCAAGTGCGCGTTCCGCGGGTGCGGACCCGGGGCGAAAGGCCATGCCCGGGGGTACAGGACCGTGGAGCGCGTGCAGATCGTAGCGATCTGCGATCTGGACGACAAGCGGCGCAATAAGCTCGACGACGAGTTCGGCATCGATGCGCTACGCTGATGTGCATGAGATGCTGGACACCGTGAGGCCCGATGTGTTGCATATTGTGACGGTCCCGCACCTCAGGGTCGAGTTGATGTCCCTCGCGGCGGCTCACGAGGTCCCTGCGGTCATCGTCGAGAAGCCTATCGCATTGGAGGGCGAGGATTTCCGGGCACTGCGGGAGCCCGAGGCGACGCCGAGCACGAGAGTCTGCGTGAAAACCCAGTTGAACTTCCCTGCGCGGAACCTGTAACTGAGGCGGGAGGCGGCGGAAGGGCGCATCGGCCAGGTGCGCTGCGTTGACGTGAGCGCGCGGTCGACGCCGCGGGGCAGACCGCGAAGAGTGGGTCGGGCATACCATCCTGGCACGATCCCCTCATCGACCACGCGCGGAAATGCTCAGGCCGGCGTTCAGATGACGGGTGATTGCCCACAGAACCGAGTCCGACCCAACGCCGCCGGATCAGGGCGTGCATGTGCTGGAGCTTGCCCACAGTTACAACGGTTTCGCAGGCTTCACGAGCGTATTCGGGAACGTGGCGGATGGGGGCGAACTCGAATCGCGCAAGCCCGCTCCGGGCATGGCCACGGCGACTTTCAGTTTCGACAATGGCGTGCATGAAATGATTGCCTGCGGAGCGTGCGCTCCCTTCGCCACTGACCGGGTGGAGGTGCGCTACGCGCACAAGCGCATCGCGGTCTACCGCACGGATGGGTTCGTGCACTGGACAGTGTCGGGTTGAGAGCGCCGCACGCTGGGTGGAGGGCTGGACAGCGACGCGCATGGCTATGGTAGGGAAGACGACCTTGTGCAGGGCCGTCTGACCAGGGTAGGGTTCGACTGGCTGTTGGATGAGAGCAAGCCGCACCCCACCAGGCTGTCAGTGTCCCTGGTGCGGTTCAACGTGATTCTCGGCATCTACGTGAGCGCGTTGGCGGCGAAGCCGGTGGACCTGCCCTTCGACCCGCCTGACGGTCTGCTCGGTGCGTTGAGGCAACGGCCGGCGGGATAGGTTGCCCGTGAAAGGAAGAGCACAATGGACTCACCGTCGGAAGTACAGGGCTACGCGGTCGGTTGGGGAACGCTGGCCCTGATCAACGCCGGACTGGCCCAGAGCAAGGACCGCAGCGGCTTTCTGTGGTTCCTGC
>JAGPGE010000206.1 GCA_018056145.1 Armatimonadota bacterium | reverse complement strand
GCCGTCACCGTCCAGGTCCGCCACGTCCAGGTCGCGGATATTGCGGGCCGGGATGCTGTTGCCGGGGCCGAAGTTGGCGTTGAACAGAGCGTTGCCGACCCCGTCCCAGACGGTCACGCGGTTCCAGACCCCGTTGATCTCCGAGACCACCTCGCGCTTGCCGTCCCCATCCATATCCACGTAGAAAATGTGGTCCCGGGTCATCTGCGCCCAGCTCCCCACATACACGTGTCCCGAGGGAACCGATGTGAACCCCCAGCTGCTGACTCGGTCGGGGGTGCGGCTGTTGACGATGGCAAGGCGCTCGGAGTCCGTGGGCTCCCGGGCGATGAGCAAATTCGTGCTTCCCTCGGGGCCATCGACGAAGGCGAACAAGTGCCCCGGCCCCCAGAAGACGGGCATGCGGTGGTCTAGCTTCCCGTTCTCGGCTATGATCTCCAGCGTGCAGGCGCTGCCTAGGAACGCCTGCTGCTTTCCGTTCTCGAAGGCCCCGCTGGTGATGGCGTGCACCCCGGCATGCCCAGGCGCCGACTTGAACCAATAGGTCTTCGCGGCGCGGAAGACATCGGGGTCCATGACCGAGGTGAACTCCCACTTGCGCTGCCAGTTGCGGTCGAAGGCGACCACCTGCTCATCACGGCAGCCCACGAGGAGCAGGGCGGGCTCGGGCCACCAATGAAGCGAGAGGACCTCATCGGCCAGGGCCAGTGTAGTCACGATCTGTCCCGCGGGATCAAGCACCGAGACTGACTTGCCAGCCGCAACAGCCAGCAGATTCCCGTCGGCATCGGGGACTGTGACCTGCAATGCGGCGGGACCGCCAACGGACGCGGCGTACCCGGGCTCAAGGGAGGGAAGATCGGAGGAGGCGCTTGCTTCGCGCGCGGCGAGGGATTGGGCGCGTGACTGCGCGGCCGCATCTTGGAGCTTCTCAAGGTGGGCCGCGAGTTGCGCCTCGCCGCCACCCGCGAGAGCGATGCCTGTCAGAGCGTGTCGGCCGGCGGGGAGGTCGAGGATCAGGCCCTCTGGTCCGGATTCCGCCGCGAGGGGCTCGCCATTAACCGTAGCGCTGTCTGCGGCGACTGCAGCGATGCGCACCGATGCCGGGGCCGACGCGACGATTGAGAGCGCGCCCGAGGGGAAGTCCCAGTCCAGATCAACCGGCGCGCTGGATGTGGCGACGGTCACTGGACCCGCCACAAGTGAAGTCATTGCGCGGGCGAAGACGTGGTCGGTAGCGAGCACAGCGAACTGGGCATCGCAGCCCTGGAACTCGCCCGTGAAGGCCACCGCGGGGCCGGGCAGGCGCAGAGCGGCCGCATTTTCGGAAAGGCGCATGCAGCTTACTTGCGAGCCCTCGGCATCGGGGCGCGCGATAAGGGTGAAGAAGATGCGGTGTTCGTTTTCGCGGGCGCTGCCGGTCCACTCGAGGGTGGTGGAAGGGCCCTGCTGGATCGCGGTCACCGGGTCGGAGGGCGCAAGCTGGAAGTCCTTGTACTCAGGCGGCTCCGGCGCACCCTCCGGACGGACGGTGAGGCCCCGGAAGCCGATGAAAGCCCTGTCATTGCCCTCCTTGGCGCCGACGACTTCGAGCCGGACCGTATGCTTACCCGCGGCCAGGCCCTGTTGACCCAGGGATACCCGTCCATTGACGGCATTGCTCGCATTGTTGTTGTACTGTTCCACCACGAGCTTCCCGTCCAGAGCGATGCTGGCGACCCCCCGGTCGTTGTAGTCCAGGAACTCCGCGAACACTTCGCCCGCGACCGGCTCGGGAACGTCAAAGATGACCTCCATCCAGTCTCCGACCTCACGGGACCGCAAGAGTACGATATCCAGGCTGTCCAGGGAGACGATGCCATCCGGCGCGGCGGGCTTGCCGGTGTATGTGGCTTCCCGGGCCCGGAAGCGGGTCCATCCCGGCGGGAGCACGGAGGCGGTGATGGGCTGGATCATCAACGCGTTCTCGTCCTGCTTCCAGACCCCGCGCCCGGTCTCCCACAGCGTCTGGACTTCCACGTTGTCGCTGTCCGCGCGGAAGGTGAGGTCGTCCATCACCAGCGCGTAGCGACCGACGCGCTGTGCGAAACCGCGACGCCAGTTGCAGTAAGCGGCTTTCGGCACATCAGCGATGAACGCGGCGGTCTGGCCGATCACATCCCGCCAGCGCAGGGCGGCATCCATGGCCACCTGCGGCTCCACCAGGCCGTCAGCGCGGGTCAGCAGCTGGTTGTGGTAGCCTTCGAGAAGCGTGCTCCCGTCCAGGCGCAGTTCGAGAATCGCCAATGTGTGATAGGGATTGCGCGAGGCGCCGTTGAAGCCATCGATGAGGATGTAGTCGCCCGAATCGTCGGGTGCGGTGCGGAAGCCGGCGAAATAGTAGGACTCGTCCAGACCGAATCCGGTAGCCCGGCTTTCCCATGCGGGTTCCGGGAGGGGATGCACCAGCCATCTGCCGGCAAGGTCAGCAGGTGCGACTGGCCGCAGTTCGGGCTCGGGCCAGAATGACTGGCCCAGGCGAAAGACGTTGGTGTCGATTCCCGTGCGCATGCGGTAGTGGATCCAGCGGCCATCCTGCATGAGATATGCGGCCTTGTGCAGGTAGTCGATGGCCGCAAAGTTCAGGGCATCGTCGGGTTCGCGGCCAGATATCAGGATCTCCTGCCCGCGCAGAAGTGTGGCCAGCGTCCCGCTCTCCAGGGGCTTGCGGTCTCCGCTGAGGCACATCCAGGACAGGATCGGCGCGGTGCCGGTGTTGTACCAGAACAGGTTGTCACTCTCGCCATGGACCCAGGCATGCTCCGCGAGCGGCGCGAAATGCAGTTCCGCCCCGCGGACGCATTGGGCCCAGACCGGACTGGGATAGTCCTTCTGGAAATAGCGGCCCAGGCAGTAGAGGGATATCGCGGACCACTGACCGTGGCGCGAGCCTACATATGGCGACGGACCGTTGAGCGTGTAGATGCCCTCATCCTTGCGGTGGTTGAGCTGGCGTGAGAAGGCGTTGGTGACCTTGAGGCGCTCCTCGTCGGTGAAGACATCGCTCTCCTCAATCAGATCCCAGAAGAGTATGGCCTGGTGGGCGTTGTAGTGGTAGAAGCCCGCCAGTGGGTCGTCCTTGTTCTCGATGCGCTCGCCGTCGAAGTCCGCGATCTCGGCCTTCGCCTTCTCGTCCGGGAAAGACAGGCGGAGGAACTCTCTCGCGTGTTCCGGCCTGCCAGTCATATAGTACATGGCGGCGTGCATGCTGATGCTGCACCAGCCGAAATACCCGGTGCTGCCGTAACCGCGCGAGGCGTCCCAGATCTCCATTTTGCGGACGTCCGTAGGCGGATCGATGCCCTGCCCGAGCTTTATGTCCATGATGCGTCCAACCGTGAGCGCGCCTTGGCCGCCTCCGGCCTCACGCAGGCGGGTGATGAGCTGATCGACCGCATCCGCAACGCCCTGATCATCACTGCCACCGGCGAAAATCACGTTGTGCCCGTCACCAAAGGGATTGTGGAGGGTCCGGACAACGTGGCCTCCGGCGCCGGGGTAACGCAGGTCCAGGAGGCAGTAGTACCGGTTGTACAACTCCTCAATGGTGCGGTTCGTGGAGCGGTTGCCGAGTGCGATCAGGTTGCCCCGGATGGGCACCGCGGCGCCCTCGTCGGTGTCGCGGAGGATGGTCGGACGGACGCCGGTGATGTCCGCAATTGCCTGCTGGACCCTCTCTGCCAGGGCATCATAGCGCCCACCGGCAGGCACCACGATGGAGCAGACGGGCTGGCCATCGGCGACCAGGGATGTCGTCAGATGCAGGTCCTTCAGGGTCTCGTATACCGGCGCGACCGGAGGTGGCACAGGGGGCGGGGGAGGCGGAGGCGGCTCGACTCCGGAGACGATCGCCACGGAATCCACCATCACTTTCGGCGCGGGGTCGCGGTGGGTGTACAGGTACAGGCGCGCCTGTTTCGTTCCCTCGGGCGCCACGGCCTTCACCGCGATGCGCGAATAGGCATCGGCACTCTGAGTCACCAGCGGCACTTGATGGAACACATCGGAGGGCAGGAAGCGGAACTGAAGGTACGAACCGGCTGATGATGCGCCCTCATAGCCGCGCACCATCACGCTGGCCTCATAGCACTCGCCGCCCTGGGCAGGAATGGTCTGGACGATCCCGATCTCCTGCCCGGGGTCATTGTCGTAGATGAGGAGGGCAAACTTGCCCTCGTGGGGCGTCTCGACCAGGCGGATGTCGCGGTTCTCGTCCCGGGCCATGTACAGCGACCAGCCCAGGGGGGTACCATCCGCGGAGGTCCCGTCATCGAAGGAACCGTTCTCAAGGAGGTTGTCCGAGACCTGGGCGAGAGACGGGGTGACGATCAGGACCGCAATGGCGATCCAGAGCAGGCGAGGGTATGAAGCTGGGCGCATCGGGGACCTCCCGGGAATCATCAGCTGTCCACGGGAGGCCAATTCGCCGCGGGAGGGGAGAGACCTTCGGGAAGACTGCTAGGTCAGTCGCTCGCCACGTACTGCACCACGGTCACGCCCGGGCCGTCGAGGAGGATTGTCTGGGCGGGCACGGTGGCCAGGGGTGAGCCCTGCCAGAGCTGGTCCGTCTCGCTGATCGCCCGGTAGCGCACCTCGCTCAGGCGAGGGGCGTTCAACGGCGCAATCTGCACTTCCACCGGCTCTGAGCCGACGCGAGCCAGGAACACGTTGTGGGCGGACTTGGTCTTCACCAGCGCCGCGAGTGTTAGGTTATCCTCGAGAAGCTCTATCTGCTGCAGAACCGAACCGCGGGGAGCGTATTTCGCGAGGAACCACGCGGCCCAGTAAGCGGTCTCCGGCTTGCCGGACGCGCCGATGAGCCCCCACCCGCCGGGCTTGAGCTGATGCAGGATCACCTTGTCTACGTACGGGCTGCCCGAGAGCACCGCGGCGGCCAGCCAACCGGCGCCGAAGGCCCCAGATGCCCGCTCGTCGCGAGCATCGCCGGACTCGTCGCGTGCGGAGTTCAGGGCGAACTCGGTGACGAAGATCTCGGGCGGCAGCTTGCAGTGCTTCTTGGCCAGCGCCTTGACCTGCTGGAAGCCGATCTGGTGAGGCAGGTCGCTGGTGCGCGTCTTGTAGGCGGCTTCGAACAGAGACTCGGACTGGGCCACGGCTGCGTGTGCGCCGTAGAAGTGGAATGAGAGGAAGTCCAGGCGTTGGGCCTGCTTCAGGAAGCTCTCGATGTGGTCGTCCCATGCGGAGGAGAAGCCCGGACCACCCACCTTCGCAGCAGGATGGGCGGCGAGAATGAGCTTCACGACGCTGTTGTAGGCAGACGCGACGTGGTCAGCGTCAGCGAAGGCACCGGACAAAAGGGGCTCGTCGAAGACCTCGTAGTACGTGACCTTGCCCTCCTTCGCGCGCCGGGCTGCCACAATGCGAACGGCTTTGACGAACTCGGCAAAGTACTTCTCGCGCAGATCGGGACGTCCCGCGGGAGCCGGGGGCACGCCCAGGCAGATCACCGGCTTGCAGTTGCTCAGTCGCACCCAGTGAACGTGCTCATCGAGCAACTGCAGGTCATACGATCGGGTCGCGGGATCGAAGTAGGCGTTGAGCTCCAACCGGACAACACTCGGGCTGAGATCGGAGACCAGGGCGAATGCCCCGGAGATGAGCTCGTCACTCTCGTTCTCCAGCACCGTGGGAGCCAGGCCGAGATTCACGCCAACCTGCGCCAGGTTGTACGGCCCGCTCTTGCCGAAGTCGGGCCTAAAGGTGAAGCTGTCGTGGGGCGTGCCCGCAACCGGCGCAGGGATCTCGGGAGCATCGGCTTCGGCTTCGACCGAGATCTGATCCACACGGAACTTGAAAGCGCCCCAGCCCCCGTTCTTGGCGAACTGCAGAAGGCGAATGTGCTGGATGTCTTCGGGGGCCAGGGCCTTGCCGGCGGAGTCCTTGAACCCGAAGGAGCGGAGGCTGTACTGCTCCCAGTTGGTGCTGTCCAGACGGAGTATCTGGGAATACGCCTCGTCGCGCTTCGGGCGCGTGGTCTGCACGCGGAGCACCACCCGCAGGAGCTCACCCGAGCCGTCGCCGCGAATCCAGAAAGAGAGGGTGCTGCAGCCCTGTTCAGCCCACTTGCGCCCGTCAACAGAACGCGACACGCTGGCCCAGCCGGACCTGGAGCGCTCGAACTCAATGCGTCCCGACTGCGCCCCGCCTTCGGGAGCCCCGCCGGCCACTGCGTATATCGCGCACTTCGTTGCGGGAGCCTGGCCGGCGGCTTCGTCGTCGTTGGTGAACCAGGCGCCGATCCCGGCTTCGAAATCCTCGACGAGAACGCGGTTCAGAGGCTTTGCTGCGCCGGGCTGCTGGCAGACCCCTGACGCGGCGGCGCAGAGGGCGAGCAGCACGGTGATGGACGGGTGGATTCGCATGGCGATCACCTGTGGTTCGACGGTGGCGGCTGTTGCGATTGCCGGGAGGGGTCCTGGAAGCTCAGGCACCCTCCCGGGCAGCGGCCGCGATCTGGCGGCAGAGCATTGCGGCAAAATAACCGGCGCCGAAGCCGTTGTCGATGTTCACGACCACCACGCCGGTCGAACAGGTATTGAGCATGGCCAGCAACGCCGCAACCCCCCCGAAACTGGCCCCGTAACCGACGCTTGTCGGCACGGCGATGACAGGCTGCGACACCAGCCCGCCCACTACGCTGGCCAGGGCGCCCTCCATACCCGCGACGACGATGATGACCCGGGCGGCCATGAGGCGTTCGCGGTGCTCCAGGAGGCGGTGCAGGCCCGCCACACCCACGTCATGGATGCGCTCCACGTTACAGCCCGCGCAACTGGCCACGATGGCAGCCTCATCGGCCACCGGAATGTCGGAAGTGCCTGCGGACAGGACCAGACACGGACCGGCGCAGCAGTCGACTTCCGGCTCACCGATCTGGATGATGCGCGCGGCCTCGTGGTAGACGGCGTGGGGGAACTCGCAGGTGACCGCCTCGTACTTCTCGCAGTCGGCGCGCGTGCCCAGGATCACGTCGGCGCTGCCGCTGAGGGCCCGAAAGATGCCGACGATCTGCTGCGGCGTCTTGTTCTGGCAGAAGATGACCTCGGGGAACCCCGTACGCAGGGCGCGGTGGTGGTCCACCTTCGCGTAGTCGAGGTCCTCGAAGGGCAGGTGGCGGAGGCGTTCCAGCGCGTCCTCCACGGAGACCTGGCCTTCTGCGAGCTGGGTGAGCATTGCCTTGAGACGTCGCTGGTCCATGGGTCACGCTTCGCAGGAAGGATCAGTCGGCAGGGAAGCCGGCCGGAACGCGGCTTGGCCGGCCCACAGCGCCCATATCTGTGCGCTGCGGGCCGACCGGTGAACACACTCGAAGGGGTGGACTGTCACCGTCGCGACTACTGCTGCCCTCCGGGCTGAGGCGGCCTGGGCGCAGGCGCACCGGGCTGAACCGGCGCCTGTGGCCTTGGCGCCTGCGGCTGGGCAGGCTGGGCGGCCTGAGCGGGCCTGGCCTGCTGGGCGGCGGCTTCCTGGGTCGGCCTGCGCATTAGGATGTTGACGGCGTTCTCGCCGCTCATCAAGATTGGCTCCCAACCCTCGAGGGCCATGGCTTCCAGGCGCTCATTGAGCATGGTGATGGGTGCCCGATCCGCCTTCGATACCACGTGGTACTCGTACCTGGGCATCACAATCTCCCCTTGTAACTACGGAGATGGTCACGCGCGGCCTGACGCGCTACAACGAGAGTATCTCATCCATGGCAAGACTGGTGGCCTTCACGAGCTGCAGCGGGAAGTAGTTGTACGGCGGCATCATCTCCGCGGTGGCGGGGCCATCGTAGCCGATCTGCTTGAACGCGGCCATGACGCGGTCCCACGGCACGTCGCCTTCGAGCAGGTCGACGAAGCCCTGGATAGTGCCAATGGCGAGCTTGAAGTCCTTGAAGTGGACGGCCTTGATGCGCTCGCCCAGGATCTTGATCCACTGGTCGGGGTAGCCGAACGAGACTACATTGCCTACGTCGAAGTATGCGCCCACGAAGGGCTTGTTGATGGCATCGATGATGTTGCGGAACTCCACCGGGCTGTACAGGAACTTGTTCCAGACGATCTCGAGGCCGATGTACACGCCGCGCGAGGCGGCCTCATCCGCGATTGGGCCGGAGAACACCTCGATGGTGCGGTCGTACGCCACATCGTACTCGAGCTCGGGCGAGACAGTGCAGGGCACGGTCAGAATGGTGGATGCGCCCAATATCTCGGCGAACTCAAGCTGCTTGCGGGTGATTTCGAGCCCCTTGGCTCCAGCGGCATCGTCCACACCCACGGCGGGGTGAGCCCATCCCAGGCCGGTGGCGAAGGTTGGGGTCTCGATGCCGATCTCCACCGCCAGGTCCTTGATGCGCCGGATGTCGTCTGCTGACGTCTCGGAACAGATCTCGCCCTGAGCCTCGAGAGTCAGCTCAATGGCCTGGAAGCCGGCGGCTTTCGCCGCCCTCATGCGCTGCTCCACGGTCATGTCCGCCGGGAACGACCAGTAACTGATTGACTTGAGCATCGTCGCGACCTCCTGCGGTCCGGATCTCGAGGGATGCCGGTTGGTGTGCGCTGGGTGAGCCCTGTGCGTCGGCGCGGGAGACGCCCGGCAGGTCCCTCGCCTCGGCGGGGCAGGCTTCCGTGGGGACATTGCGGCACATGAGGACCATGATCAGACCGGCCACGATGACCAGCCCGATGGCCTTGAGTTCCGGGCTAATGCGGCTCTTCTTGCGGTCCGTCTTGTCGTAGCGGTATATCTTGCGCCTCGACAGCCGGCGTCCCGAGCCCAGGGCTTCCACGTCGTCCGGAACGGATGCCGGGCGTAGGGTCGAATCGGCGCTGTGGACTGAGGGCAGGCGGCGCGAGCGCG
>JAGPGE010000205.1 GCA_018056145.1 Armatimonadota bacterium | reverse complement strand
TTCGAAGGTGACCCCATCGGGAATGTCTTCACACCTGCGGGCCTGGAGGCTGGTGGCCAGGCTGATCTGGCGAAAGGCAATGGATTCGGGCAATCCAGAGCCGCTTATTGAGACGGACTCGCCACCGCGCAGCCAGACCCGGCCCGAGCCCTCGGTGAGAGCACCCGAGAGCCGGGCCCCGGGCAGGCCGGTGAGTTCATAAAGGCCCCGTGGAACGTCGGCACGCACGGTGATCACCGTCTCTCCCCGGCCGGTGCGCACTCCCTGCGCCGGCAGTTCATGGTCGCCGAAAGCGACCTGGGCCTGGAAATCGCCCGACGGGACCGGTCTGGCAGCCCAGACCTGGAAGGACTGCGGTCCGTGGCCAACCTGCACGCGGACGCCCCCGCCATCGTATCGCCAGTCGACCGGGTCACCATTCAGGGTGATCGCTTGCGGTTGTTCGGGCCAGGCGACCCACAGATCGCCAACTGGACCAACCGCGTCAATGCGCCCGCCATCCGCCGCGTACGAGATCGCACAGGTGCACGTCCCGGATGCGGTGACCAGCGGCTTTCCGTCGCCAATCCGCGTGCCTTCCCCGAGCAGCAGTCCGGTCAGTTCGCCACGCGGACCCCGGGAGACTGCGGCAGTCTGGGCGTCAGTGGCGATCCCGCCGACGTTCACCTGCTCCGTCCCAGCGCCGTGCCGGAAAACCACGACAGCGCTGCCCCCGGTCGGGAAGGCGAGTTCAGCGCCCAGGCAGTTCTCCGCCTCGAGGCGACTGACGGTGGGCGAAGCGCCCTCTTCCCCGGCCTTTGAGGGCACCAGGACCGAAAGGAACCGGCCCTCGGACGCGCTCTCGGTGCGGGATGCGGTGACGTGCCAGTTGTTCTCGTACCTCGTATCCGGAGGCCACATCGGCGGCGGATCGAACTGGTCCGTCTGGGCCAGATCGAGAGCGCTGGGTTCCAGGAAGCGCACGCTGAGGGAAGCCTTCGGGCGGTTGATGGTCACGGACCTGCCTGCCGCGTCCACGTCCATCTTGTCGACTGCGTGGAGCCAGTACTCGAACTTCCGAGGCTCCTCGGACGCCAGGTCATCCAGGATCACGAACACGCCGGGCCTGACATGCACGACCCGGCGCACTGCTTTGCTGAGCCGTCCACCGTATGCTTTGGTGGCGTCGGCATGCACGAAGTCGAAGCTCTCGCCGTGGACAAACCGGCTCACCTGTCCCTGCGCATGCCAGCCACGATCCTGCCCCTGCCCTCCGTCGAAGGTGATGCCGCACTTGGCCTTGGTCTGGCGGGTCCACTTGTCGTGGTGCGGCGAGCCGTAGTAGTTGTAGTACCCGGACGCGATGGCCAGCGGCTCCCCAAAGGCCTCGAGCACGAAACAGTTCTGGTCATTGTGACCGTGGCTCACCGCGCCGTAGGGCGACGACCGCAGGGCCAGGTGCACATCGTTGTCCGCGTCACCCAGTGCGCTGTGCATAGAGACTAACCCCACGCCTTCGAACAGTCGGGCATCGGGCAGGTCCACGGGCGGCCTCGACTCAATGCTGTCATCCTTCAGCACGACGCCCACGATGCTCGTCCCCCCACCCTGTCCGAGATAGTCCGCGTACCAGCGGATAGACGGGTCACCGGTCAAGCTGCTGAACCAGTACATGAGCGATCCCGGCCGGCTGGGCTTCCACTGGGTGCCGTCGCCGAAGGGCGCCATCTGGGAGTAGGGCGGGGTCAGGTAGAGCAGATAATGCGGGGTGTTTCGGAAGAATGGGCGCTGAGCGAGGTCGATCCCCGTCGCCTGCTTCAGGGCCACCACGAAATGCAGCGCGAAGCTCATGTAGGCCGACCAGTAGCCGGGCCCCTCATTCCAGCCACCGTCATCCTTTCCCCAGGCCGGGTACACGCCCCAGTAGATGCGAGTGATGTACTGCAGCCACTCGCGGGCCTCAGGCCAGTCATTGTGAAACTCCAGCGCTGCCTCGCCCAGGAAGCCGATGATACGCCCGGCGTGGCTCTCGAAGGGGTTGTTCTCGTAGGGCTTGCGCCGCATGGCCGTGTAGAAATCCGCGGCGCGTGCTCGCATGGACTTTTCCACAAGCGCGCGCTCTTCGGGTGTGAACAGGTCGTAGGTCCAGTCATACGCGCGAACCCCGCGCATCATGATCCACATGGCGGGCTCATCATTGTGGAAGACGCTGGTGGAGCCGGCCGGGTCCCAGGAGAAGAAATGCAGGATCCGGCGCTTCGCCTCAGCCCCGCAGGCTTCGTCCCCTGTGAGCAGATACGCGAAGCCCGCCTGCTCCATGAGGTCCATGGGCGGGCGCGTGGAGCGGATCAGCTCGGTGTAGCGGATGGAACGCTGAGCCGGGTCTTGCGGCAGCATCTCGGGTTCAGGGTGGAGTTCCTCTCCTGCCCGCCGCCTGATGCTCTGCACGAGGCCCTGCGCCATGGACTTCAGGTCACCTTCTGCAGCCCGGCGGCGCAGTTCAGGCAACTGGTCGGCAGTGATGAACAGGTGCGGCCGGGGCACGCTCACCTGGAACGCTTCGGGCTTCGGGTAAGGCCACGGGGCGGCTTCAGCGCCCAATTCGAACTGCCTCGCCTGGCTCCAGATGGTTGGCCAGCCCTCGAGGTCCACCCCGTAGCGCCAGAACCAGGTGCCCGGCTCCAGCGGTTCGGAGAGCATCTCGCAACACCACTGCATATCCTTCTGCGAGACCAGCGGCGCGCTGAAATCGGCGTCCCGTGACACCTGGAGGCGGTAGAGCGCTCCGGTGCCGGATGGAAGCCAGCGGAACGGCGGTGGGTTCAGGGACACGCGCTCACCGTCCGCCGGCGAATACGGGAGATTGCGGCCGAGAACCGGCTCCCGATCCACCGCGGCCTCACCGGTGAGGGCCACAGCGCGCATCTCATTGTCCGTGGCGGGACGAATGGCCACATCATCCCAGTGGGTCTCGCCAGACGTATACCACTGGAAAAGCTCAACCACCAGGTCCCGGGTGCCCTGTGGGACCGGGAAGATGGTGGTCACCCGCGCCCAATTCTCGGAAGGCGGATACCACGAGGTCTCAATCCGCAGGTGACGCCACACCTTCGGGTCGTCGTTGAACAGGAAACGGATCGACGCGCCCTTGCCACGGGATTCCGCGACGCCGCGCGTGCGATACCAGCCGGTCACAGTCACCCCTCGCGCATCAGCAGGCCAGAGCACATGCTGGCGCCAGCAGGAGCGGTTCTCCTCGGCGGTTCCGCTGAGGAACACGTATCTCTGCCCGGAATGAGCGCCCTCGGTCCCGACGCCAAAGGCGCCACCCGTGCCGAAGTTGACAGGCTCCCAGGAGACCGGGCGGCCATTGTCACCAATTTCCTCGAAGCCTGGGTTCACGAAGAGATTCGCAGCGTCCTGGGCGACGCAGGCGCAAGAAACGGCAAGTGCGAGCAGTACTGCGGCGGCAGTGCGCATTGCGAAGGGCTCCATTCACGCAACAAGGATGGATGATGACATTCGCGGGCGCGGGGCGAAATCCTCCGCGCGCCGGGGCGGGGGGAACCGGGGATCGCGCGGCGGCCGCAGGCGATGCTGTGCGTCTGCGGCCGCCCGGACGGGCCAGCGGTTACAGGCACGGAAATCCGGAACGCCCCCACTTCGGCTGCCAGTCCCCCGCTGTACAAGAGGGTCTGGCTCCTTGCGGCGCGAATAGTGACCTATCAGGGAAAGGAACCGTCCTGGATGCACACTCTCACCGAACTGTGGAATCGGGCAGCAGAGGAACACGCGCAATCGGTAGCGGCGATCGACGCGGGGCAGCAGTTCACGTACTCGGACCTGGATCGGATGATCGCTGGCTTCGCCGGGGCACTCCGTCGGCAGTTGGGCGTCTCGCCGGGTGACCGTGTGGGGCTCATCATGCCAAACTGCGTCCACTCCATCTCCTGCTACCTGGGCACGGTACGCGCCGGGGCCATCGCGCTCCCGGTGAATATCCGCCTGAAGGCCGAGGAGATGGCGTTCATTCTCAAGGACGCCGGGGTTCGCAGTCTCGTGGTGGACCGGCGGGTCTGGCCGACAGTCTGGGAAGCGGTGGGAGAACTCGAGGGCGTCACGCATATCATTGGCATCGATGTCCATCAGCCGACCGTGATGCCGCTGGATGAGGTGTACCAACACGAGCCGTTACGGCAGTCCCCTCCCGCATCTGCGGATGACGTGGCCGCGATCATCTACACTTCCGGCACCACGGGCCTGCCCAAAGGCGCGATGATCACCCACGGGAACATTGTGTTCAATGTGCAGTCCACCATCGCCGGACACGGATTCAGGCCGGATGACCGCCACATGCTCGTGGTCCCGCTTTTCCACGTGACCGGGCTGAATACGATAATGCCCACGGCCTTCCACCAGGGCGCCAGCGTAGTGATCAGCGCGGACGCCAACCCCTCCGTGGTGATGAAACTCGTGGCTCAATGGCGGGCGACCACGTTCTTCGGCGTGCCCACGACGATGATCCTCCTGGCCCAGACGCCAGGGATCACCGCTCTCGACTGGTCCAGCCTGCGCCTGATTGCCTATTCCGGCGCTCCGATGCCCGTGCGAGCCATCGAGAAGCTCAGGGACCTGTTCCCGGGCGTCCGTCTGCACAACTTCTTCGGGCTGACCGAGACGACTTCGGTCACCACCGTGCTCGAAGATGAGCAGGCGCTGGCCCGGCCAGATTCCGTGGGCAGGGCGGTCCCCGGGCTGCAACTGGGCATCGTGGACGACGACGGCGCGATGCTTCCGCCGGGCCAGGTGGGCGAACTGGTGGTGAAGGGCCCAAGCGTGGTCAAGGGCTACTACAACCGTCCGGAAGCCACGCAAGAGGCCATTCGAGACGGCTGGCTTCATACTGGCGACAACGCCTACCTGGACGATGAGGGCTATCTCTTCCTGCAGGGCCGCAAGAAAGAGATGATCATCGTCGCAGGGGAGAACGTGTACCCGGTGGAGGTCGAGAACGTCCTCACGCGACACCCGGCGGTTGCGGAGGCGGCGGTGATCGGGGCTCCTCACGCCGTGCTCGGAGAAGTAGTCAAGGCGGTGGTGGTGCTGGTGGAGGGCGCCAAGGCAGACGAACTGTCCATCAAGCGCCACTGCGCACAGCACCTGGCGTCATTCAAGACCCCTCAAATCGTGGAATTCGCTGATGCATTGCCGCGCAATCCTTCGGGTAAAGTGGTGAAGCGTAGACTGACGGGCGATGCCAGCCATTAGGCGCGCACGCGCCGGAACCCGCGAAATGCAGGAGGACACGTAACCATGGCAATCCCAATGCGAACCACGCCGATGCTCATTGCCGGGCTGATGGTGCTCGTGCTGACCGGCTGCAATGACGGTGGCACGTTCCTCATGAGCATGAATGATGAGATCAAGCTTGGGCAAAATGCTGCGGACGAGTTCGAGAGAGAGAACCCGGTCCTCCGGAGCGGAACGCAGGTCAACCTGGTCAAGAGCGTGGGGGACCGAATCGCGGCTCAGGCAGTCCCACCTCGCTATCCTTACGACTTCCGGGTCATTGACAGCGATACCGTGAACGCCGTCGCATTCCTAGGTGGCCGGATATACTTCTACAGGGGCCTGCTTGACGCCGTGAACAACGACCCGGACATGATCGCCTGGGTGATGGGCCACGAGGTCACCCATGTGGCTTTCCGGCACTCGGCCAAGCGCATCGAGCAGCAACTCGGGGTCGACCTGCTGACCCAGGTGCTTCTGGGCAAGAGCGACGCCGCACAGATCGCGGGAGCAGTGTCGGGCCTCATGTTCCTGGACTACGGCCGCGACAAGGAACTCCAGGCCGACCACCAGGGCCTGAAGTACTCCGCGAAGGCAGGGTACGACCCGACGGCGGCGATCGCGGTCATCAGGGTGTTCCAGTCTCTGCACGGCCAGACAGATCCGAGCAAGCTGGAACTGCTCTTCATGACCCATCCCGGCGACAACACGCGTATCAATCAGGTGAAGCGGCTCTGCGACAAGTACGGGTATACGGGCAAGTACTACCCCTAGACTGACGGTGCCGCATCTGTCCGTGCCGGGGCCCGGCGCGTCTCTCCGGGCCCTCTTCCCTACTCCCCCATGACCTTGATGATCACACGCTTGCGTCGTCGGCCGTCGAACTCTGCATAGTACACCTGCTGCCACGGTCCCAGGTCCAGTTCGCCCTCGGTCACCGGGACGATCACCTGGTGGTGGCACAGCAGGCTCTTCAGGTGTGCATCCCCATTGTCCTCGCCGGTCCTGTGGTGGCGGTAATCGGGTCCGAAGGGCGCGAGGCGGTCCAGCATATCGTCGATGTCCTGGATGATGCCGGACTCTGCGTCGTTCACGTATATCCCCGCGGTAATGTGCATCGCCGAGACCAGGATCATGCCCTCTGCGATCCCGCTCTCGTCCAGAGCCTCCCGCACCTCGGCCGTGATGTTGATGTACTCGCGACGGTTCTCGGTCCTGAACCAGAGGTACTTCGTGTGGGATTTCATAGGCGCCTCCTGCTCTTTGGCTCGGGATGGTCCGGAGCGTATTCCCCTCCTCCCACCGGTGGGCCTCCGGCCGGGGCCGCTCACGAGGGAGTCCGTGCAACACAGACGCAGAATGGTCGTTGAGCCGCCGGCAAGATGGGCAATCATCTCGTGCCCAAGCTCATGGAAAACCGCAGCCATCTGGACGTGCTGGCTCGCTTCAGCAGCCCCGATATCCTCAAGAGCTTCGGGAAACTGGGCGTCGGTGTCTACAATGTGGACCTGTCTTTGGAGGACGGGATCAAGGATGTGCCCGGTGAGTATGACAGGGCCTGCAACATGGAGAAAGTGAAGTTCCGCTCCGGCGCAAACCACCGGTGCACCGTTGAACTGCAGGTCATGGCCATCGGGCGCATCATGGAGCATTTCGCGGGCAGCGGCGGAATCATGTACGCCTCGAACGTCAAGCATGGTGTACCGTCGTCAAGCATGGAGCATTGACAAACGCAAACTGCAGGCGTACAGTGCGGCCGTGTCAGTTTTGGTTTCGACCATCTTCGGCGCAGTATGCGACGAGATTATGCTTCCGCCCGGAAAACGCTTCCCGTATCGGAGAGCGCAACACGCGGTCGGCAAACAGTCATGAGTGACGGCGACAGTACGAAACCCAAGCCAAGTGATGCTCTGATCGCGCTGAATCAGGACGCAGATCGGGGTGGTGCGTAGCGGCTCAGCGTCGGTAATGCTGACCTCGCGTGCCTCCTGTACCCCGGTCTTGCGCGCCGGGGTTCTGGCGTTCTTGTCCAGAGCGTCTAGGTCATTGCCTGGAGGAGGTCGCAATGCTGAACGACGCCAAGGAGATGCGCTATCGCCTTGTTGACGGAGTCGCGACATTGACCCAGGACGATGATGCCCCGATCGTCGTGCTTGTGCAGCCCTCCGATCGTGACTGCAAGTACCTGACGGAGCGACTTCAGATCGACGAACACACCCTCCAGTCGGCCCTCGACCCCGACGAGACAGCCCGTCTCGAGTTTGAGCCGACCCACATCGCCGTCATTTTCAAGCGCCCCCAGGTGTTGTCCGACAGTCTTGAGACCCAGTTCCGCACCACGTCGGTTGGTGCATTTCTCTTCGCCGACAGGCTGATCATCGTTCAGAATGATGAACGGCCCCTGTCACTGTTGGGGCGCCCATCCTATTCGTGTCACTCCTTGCGCGGCGTTCTGTTGCATGTGCTGTACCGCGCTATCGTCCAGTTCAGCATGGACGTACGGCGTATCCAGCGCCAATCGGAACAGATCGAGGAACGCATCGAGTACTCACTGGGCAATCGTGCACTGTCCAGCATGTTCAGCCTGCAGAAGGGCCTTGTGTACTACCGCAGCGCTCTCCATTCTACCCAGACTCTCCTGGGCCGGATTCAGCTATACGCCGATCGCATCGGTTTCGCCGACGATGAGCGAGAGCTTATCGAAGACATCATCGTTGAGGCCGAACAGTGTCTGAAACTCGTGGTCATGTACTCGGATATTCTCACGGGCATGGCCGACGCCCGTGTCTCGATTGTCGGCAACAACCTCAACATTATCATGAAGAAGCTGACGGTTATCAGCATTGTCTTCATGCCGCTGAACGTCATCGCTTCTATCTTCGGTATGTCCGAATGGTCGGCGATCACCAGCCCAGCGCCATGGTGGATATCCTATGGCCTGTTTAGTGTGGGGCTTGTCATTGTTGCTGGCATAACATGGCTCATGGTCCGCGATATTGGTATCGAGGAGAAACCTGACCGGTGGGTGTTGCGGGCCCCGCGCGGTCTGCGGACCTCGATACGCCGCAGGGCCAAGCGGCTCCAAGAGCGGCTCCTGAACCGCCGTGCCAGAGGGCCACGGATGAGTGAAGTCTAACCAACAACCCTCATAGTAGCCCTCCGCAGCCCGAGCATATCTCGGCTGGAGACAAGCCGAGAAAGTCGATCTGCGCGCTCCACGCAACGCGAGCGGGCGCGGTTCGTTTACCGGAGCGGATCACAAAGCGCGAACCCGTCCGCGCGATCCCAATGCCGTGACCGCCCTTGTGGGCCCTTGCTCGACAAGGGGCTTTTGAGCGCCCGGCGTGGGCTACAGCCATTTGGGTAGGCGGCTTGATAGTGCCGAGCGCTTTGCCGTATAGTTGAGCGTCAACTGGGAGCACTCGTCCCGATCGTTTCCGCTCAGGAGGAAGTCCATGCAAGGCAAACGCGTAATGGTCCTGGGAGCCGCCGGCAAGATGGGCAAGCATCTGGTGCCCAAGCTCGTGGAAAACGGCAACCAGGTGGACGTGCTGGCGCGCTTCAGCAGCCCTGATATCCTCAGGAGTTTCGAGAAACTGGGCGTCGGTATCTACAAGGTGGACCTGTCTTTGGAGGACGGACTCAAGGATGTGCCCG
>JAGPGE010000204.1 GCA_018056145.1 Armatimonadota bacterium | reverse complement strand
TCGGGAAGGGTGGGTCGGTCAGCCTGCCAAGGGCGGCGTATGGCTTGCGTTCGCGCTTGTGGAAAGCCAGAGACTCCAGGTACATGGTGATCGGCTTGTCCGCGCGGCTGCAGGAGAGTGTAATGCTGTGGAAGCTCAGCGGAGGCTGCAGGTCACGGCGCAAGTTTTCCTCGATCAGGCCCTGGCGAAGTTCCCAGTAGTCCCCACGCAACCAGCCACAGTCAAGTTCGGCCGCGTTGCCAGTGCTGTCGATGACCGTCGCCGCGACCTGCACCGGCGCACCTGTCGCGCCGTGGCCGTGATTGCTGTGGAGCCAGAAGTTCACTGCATTCGTGTCCGCGGGGATCTGGATGGGATCGGGCGGGGCGATGACCACCGAAGTCCCGCGCCCCTCGCCGAACCGGACCCGCAGTGTCCGTTCGCGCCAGATGCGCTGAGCCCCGGACGCCGCGAGCGTGACTTCCGCGTCTCCTAGGGCTTCGGCCGTCCAGCCTTCGAGATGCTCGAAGGTTACCTGGGGTTTGGGCTCCTCGGCCCGGTTCGCCCACGCGATCTCGTATGGTGGCTCGCCCGGTTCCTCGCCGGCATCGGGCGCAGCCTGGATCGGGAGAATGCGCCGGCCTTTCACGCCGGCCATCGCTGCGTCCCGCATGACTGCGACCGTTTCCGCATCCAGCAGTCCCACCCCTACCTTGCGCACCGCCAGCGGCGCCTCCTGCTTAAGAACCGCCGGCAGACCCGGCTGGGCGTAGGAGACCCGGAGCTGGAAGGTCTGGCCGGGCCGGACGTAGCTACTGAGGTCCACCAGGTACCGGGAGTCCTGCCCGGTGCCTGCGGTGTCGAAGTCGTAGCTGTCGGCGAACATGACCATCCACGCGTCGTGGTCGCGTCTGTACCAGGTGAAGTGGTACTGGCCGCCCGAGAAGTCGAAAGAGGGCGGCTTGTTCAACAGCCTGGGACGCGCCTGGGACTCGCGGACCACGCGGTCATTCACCCAGAGCCGCAGCACCCAGTTGCATCCGCCGCCCTTGCTTCCCGCAACGTGCAGCCGTGCATCCAGGCCGAGCACAACAACCCCGTCGCCTTCGGGCGCGGTGACGGTCGCGACCCAGTCCTGGCCGGGGAGAGCGAAGACCTCATCCACCTGCACAGGCTGGAGTTGCAGCTGGTCGGTCTGCGCCAGGCCAAGGCCGCAGAACAGCATGGTGGCTGCGAGTACGGTCGCTCGTGGCATGCTGACACCTCGCGCGGGGAGGATTCCCCATCGTTCTCGGCGCAAGATGCGCCGGAAGGAGTGTATGTATGATCACTGACCTGAACATTCCTCGCGCGGTGCAGCTTGTCCTTGATGATGTCGGCTGGCGGGAGGGCTGGTCGCTGGATGCGGAAGGCGGCCCGTGGCGCGCAGGCGTGAGCCGCCTGATGCACCCAGCCGACTACGCCGCCATCGCCGACATTGGGGCGGCGCTCAACATGCGCCCCCAGGCGGTCATGGTCTTGTGCGAGTGGGACCGGGAAAACGTTTGCGCCCGGTGTCCGTCCTGCACCCAGTCTGGCGCGAACTGGGACAATCGGGGCAGGATTGGGCGCTGGGCTGACGATGCGGCGCACCTGTTCCGCGCACGTGCGGCCAATCTCGAACTGGCAATGCACGGCGTGGGGCACGAGTACTGGCTGGGTGGGCGCCGGGTGCGCGCCGAATGGTACGGGGCGCAGGAGGGCCTCCGGTGGCCTTGGGAGGACCTGCTTGAGCATCTGCGGGTGTTCCGGGACATCCTGGACCAACACGGCCTCGGCCCGGCAGACGGGCACAGCCTGCCCCTGAGCGGCGTCCCGTGTGCCTTTAACTACTATCTGGACGATGCGGACCGCCACTCTACGGGTGCCCTGTTTCGCGAAGCGCAGGTGCGGTACTGTTCCACGCCTTTCGGGGGCGGCTTCCACGCCCACAGCCCACTCATCGCCGCGGACGGTGCGGTGGATCATGGGCTGCTGGTCATCGACCGTATGAGCAGCGGCGTTCCGTACAACGTCTTCGACACGGTGCCCGCCCAACTCACGCGCAACAGCATCTGCGGGGTTCACTGGCCGAACATCCTGGCGCCCGATCCGGATGACAACACAGCCGCGGTGGGTCGCTGGGTGGAGTTCCTGCGCGCGGTGGGTGACCAGACCGACATGATGCTGGCGACCAGTTCAGCGGAGTGCTTCTCACAATGGGTCTGGCACACATTCGCGCGGGTACAGCAATCAGACGGGGAGATCATGCTAGATGCTGGCAGTATTCCGCATGAGCTGCGGCATGTCGCAGCAGATGGTCCGCTCTGGCTCAAGTTCAGGCTGAAGCCGGGCGAGCACGTATCACGGGTCATCGCCGACGGCCCGGTTGCGGCCCAATACGGGCGAACGGGCGACCACGCGCTGCTGGGCCTGTGCGGAGTGACGCCCGGCGCTCACCGGCTGCGCATTGGGACCGGGCCAGAGCCCCTGCGCCCGGTGGTGTTACGCCGGGGGACCGCTAATGTGCTGGGCCTGGAGGAGCGAAAGGGTTGCACCCGGTTAGACCTGCGGGTATGCGGGCGGCAGGAGTTGCACGTCCTGATGAACCAGTCGCCCGCCGGGGCAGATAGCGACAACACCCGCGTGCGGGTATTGTCGCAGCACTGGGATCCGGCGGGCGGGATCTTTACGGTGCTACTTGACGCTGGCGACATCCAAGGCGAGAGCGCGATGCTGTACCTTCGGCTCTGACAGACTACCTTGACCACTCGCCCTTCCAGAGCGGCCCGGTATAACGGGCGTCATCGTTGCGGTACAGAGAGAGCGAGAACTCGGTGTCCGCCAGGAACTGCTGGTACTCCTCGTCAGTACGGTAGAAGGCAGAGTCGAAAGGTTCGGAGATCATGCCTGCAGCCCTCATGCTCCAGTGAAGCTGGATCAGGTTGTCGCCGAACATGAGGAGGCGGCGTCGCTGTTTGTCGGTCTCCACTTTCGCAATTGCCTCCAGATAGAGGCGCTCCATCTCGGGAAACACGGGCTTGTAGACGGTGTCAACCAACTCGTAGTTAATCTCGTACATTTGGGACTGGTAGACGGGGCTCTCCGCCTGCTTCCAGTCTCGCATGCGCTCTTCGAGCATCATGTACATTCGGTACATAGGCTCCCAGCCCGGTCCATACGCCCGTTGTAGCCACTCAACGAAAAGAGCGTCCACGTCCACTGAGACGTCCCACATTTGCCGTGCCAGGATGTAGTTGGTCGGCCCTCCGTATCCCCAAGCGCCCAGGCCAATCATGTCGGCTCCGATTGCTCCAGCAGCGTGGGCGTTGGGTAGCTCCTGCTTCAGGATGTCCAATGCTGGTGGTAGCGGCGTCCCGTTGAAGGCCCGCATCCAGGTGGAATAGTTGTGCAGGACGAAGTTCGGGGTCACTCGCAGCCAATCGTCCAGCACGCGGCGGTGTTCCTCTTTGTAAACCGGCTTTTGCAGTCCCCTGCCGTAGTAGTTGAGCGGCGCCCACACAAGGACGACATTGGGCTCCATCGCCACGGCCTCGGATGGCGGGTACATGTAGTTGTAGTAGACATAGCCCGCCAGCAAGCGGTCGGGGTACTTCGTTTTCACCCGCCGGGCGATGTCGTTGTAAAAGCGCAGAATCAGGTTCGTGTAGGAGGGCCGGCCGTGCGGGTCGGTGGTCACCAGAGCCTGGCACGCCGGGCACAGACAGAAGTCGCCGCCGTCGCTAGGTGAGATCGGGGCGGAGCGTTGGCTGGGGAACTTCTCCAGCCAGCGGCAGACGCCCTCCGCGAAGGCGTCCAGCATGTCGGTGTTTGAAGTGCAGTACTTCACCGCCGAGTGCCGCGAGAAAGTGCGGGGATTGCCCGCTTCGTCCTTCGCCAGCCATTCAGGATGAGCCGAGGCGAGCTCCTGTGAGATGTGAATACCCCAGGAGTGAGTATGCTGCAGCTTTCGGCCGTCAAGTTTGGACGGAATCTTGTTGCGGTGCAGCCACAGCAGCGGCTGCGAGGGCGCTTTGTCGCCGGGCGGCCGCTGGTCTTGTACGTCCGTGATCAGCCGAATGGGAAAGTCCGGCTCACAGGTTAGGTCCATCTCGGGAACGCCTAAAGACTTGTGGACGGGAATGTCCTCGCCCACCTCGCCGGGAAGGAGCCATCGGACTCCAACTACGCGTTCCAGGAAGTCGTATGCGCCGAAGAGGGTCCCACGGCTGTGCCAGCCCGCCCAAGGCGGCTTGTCGGCCGGGTAGTCTTTCCCGGCGATGAACACGTTTGGCCCGACGGTGCGGATGATGAAACCGTCATCGGCCAGTCCCTGAGTGGTGATTCCCGACTGCACCGTCCAGGGGGTTTGGCCCAGACAGATCATCGGCTCAGTGGGCTCCTGCTTGATCTCCAGGCGCGCGCCGGTGGAGGCGAGAATCACCCTTTGTACCTCTCTGGCCGCTTCGATGACGGACGGCGGGGCATCGGGCGCGTGGACGATGCTCACCGGGCTCGCGGACTGCCCCTCGGTGAAAAGCGGCAGTGCGAAGGAGGTGGCTTGGGGGAGAATCAGGAAGACGGCGAGCCAATAACAAGAAGTACCGCTTTGCGGCATCGGCATCTCCACCCGTTCTAGATGTTGTGCCCGGGCGCGTCGGCCCGGCGGAACGGACTTCGAAAGGATGAGGGGCGCGATGACGGTTCTTGACTCAGCCCTCGCGGCTCTGAGTCCCCACGAGAGCGCAATTCGCCAGTTCGTGGAGGAACACCTGCTGGATGAATGCGGGCTTGTACTATCCCACGTAAACGCCAATACGCTGCGGCCGTGGACCGCGGATGAGTTGCGCGAGTGGGACACGCTGCCGATCTACAACAAGGAGCGGGGCGATCCCGCGGGCCAACTGGCGTATGAGGACAGTCTTATGGCAACAGGCGAGTATGCGCTGAGCCAGGTTCTGCGCTTCGAGACCACCGGCGACCCCTTGGCACTGACCGCGGCCGCGCATCCGATCTACGCCATCCTGCGGGTGCTATACGAAGGCGAGTTGTACGAGCCGGGATTCCTGCCCAAGCCCCACGGCGGCATGAGACGCGCTGCATACTCTCATGAGATCAGCCCTGACCAGTATATCAAGTCCTACGTGGCCCTGCGGGCTTACCAGCCGCTGGCGCCACCGGCACTGTCGCGAGTCATCGACCGGTATCTGGTGGCGATTGCCGACTATTTCCTCAACCGGAATTTCCAGCACCCGTACCGTGAGCGCACGTTGGTGAACCCCCAGACCCGCCCCCACTGCATCAGCATCTACATACCCAGTCTGTGGATCGCTGCCAAGATCACCGGATCACAACGCTACCGGGACGCGCTGGCGAACTTCGATGATGCTCTGGAGTGGGTCATTCGCGGCGAGGCCGAGTTGAACTTCAACCTCTGCAGCCTCTATGTGGAGGGCTTCCACCTCGCGCTGAAGGAAGGGCTTGACGACCCGCGACTGCGGACGGCGATCCGGGTCGAATGGCAGCGCAACCTGGCGCTGGTGCGCGAGGACGGGCACGGCATTCAGGGCCCCGCGGAACCAGTGCGCACATCCAGGGTGCTGCGGATGGCCGCCACTGCTCCCGTTGTTGCGGAGCATTGCCCGGAAACCGATGCACTGTCTGCGGCGCTACCGATTCTGCGGGCGCAGACCGATCCACGGCGCATGTCTTACTACCTGAGTTACGAACCATGCTACATACCCGCAGGTCACAGGTACCTCACCGAGAGCATCTGCGAGACCAGTGTGACTTCGTGGCTGGTGGCGTATTGGCGGTTGCGGCAACTGATGACTACTTAACGGGACCGTTGTGGACCACTTCGTCCCAGTCGTCGATGCCGATTACGCTCTTGTACTGCTCGAAGACTTCATCTTCGCGCGGAGTGCCCATCGCTTCGAACACGTACCAGATCGGCTTGCGTCCCCAGGGGTCGCCGGGTTCGTCCCTGAACTTCCGCAGGCCGATGCGCAGCCCGAACTCCTGTCGGTTGTCGAGCCATGCGTGATACTGGAACGCCTCGATACTGTCCAGTCGCTTTAGTTTCTTCCAGGTATACGCCATGCCCGCCGCCTGTTCTCGCAAGGACTTCTCCGAGTAGTCAGGGGAGTTGAGCCCCTGCTCGGTGCAATGCACCGTGCGCTGGGTCCTGCCCCGGAACCAGTTTTGCTTGAGCTCCGCCCAGGCTTCGAGGACCTCGAGGTTGCGGAAGGTGATCTTCGGCGTATCCAGGGAGAAGGTAACGTGCTTGTCCTCCCAGGTGCGCGGGTTGAAAAGCGAATCGGGGTACGGGTGGAATGCCAGCGCCCAGTCGAAATCTCCCTCGGCCGCGCAGTACTGGTTGAGCAGGTCCAGCAGGCCCGCCCCTGTGTAGAAGTGCGGGTCCCCTTTCATATTCCAGTGGTGCTCCAAGGAGATGAAGGCCTTCCCATTTGCGTCGCGCTGCCGCAGGATGAGATGGGCAAGGCGCATGGAGCGGTGATACAGGTCCATGTACAGGACATCGGTTTTCTCGCCCGCGTTGGTCCAAACCCATCCCGCGTTGATCTCGTTATGCAGAATGAAGTGGTGGATGCGCCCGTATTTGTTGTCCTCCCGGCTGTAGCGCTTGACTAGGTAATCAAGGGCAGCGGCGTAGGCGAGCACGCCCTCCTCGCTGTCCATGTTGGGCATCACGAAGATGCCTGCCGGGTCTGCGTCCGGGTGTGCGACGATGTGGGACCAGTCGCCCTCAGGTGCATTGTGGCCCTGCGCCAGGAGGATGATGGCCGAGACGATGATGCCCCGCTTGCTGGTCTCCGCGAAGGTCCGGTCGAAGTGGGCCACTGTGCCGTCGTTGATATACCACGTCCGCCCGCCGAACTCGAAGGGCGTACGCCCGTCTCCGGGACGGGTTGCGATCAGCCCGTTGAGCAGTATGTTGACGGTGACTGCCGAAATACCCAGGTCGTCCAGGTCACTGACGATATCACCCCACGGACCGAACCCACCCAGCCCCTTCTTCCCGCGTGGCCTTTCCAAGGGCATTTCCTGTTCCGGCTCAATCTCGTCCGGGTAGCGCCCGGTGGAAAAAAGTGCGAGTTGCCCGCGGTCGCGCTTCACGATCGCCCAGCGTGAGTAGATCCTGTCGCGCGTGCCGTCCATGCGTGGGAAAGTGAATCGGAACTTCCCGGGCTTCTCGATTGGCGTGAGTGTCGGCACTTCGCGCAGGCGCGTGATGTCCGCCCAGATGGGCACTTCGGCGAGTAGCAGGGGACCATCGGCATCGAAGGTATCGGCCTCGATGACGACCTCATCCGCGGTCACCCGGACCTCGCTGACGCGCGCGGGGAATTCGCCCTGCAGATACTCGCGCAGGCGCGCGTCCCGGTCCGCCGCTTCCTGCTTGCGGGCTTCCAAACGGGCCTTGAGTTCCAGTTCTCGCTCGGTAGGTGGGCGCAGAATGATGTTGCGGATGCGCACGGTGCGGCCCGCGTGGTTGCCGGGGTCCAGGCGCAGGCCTTCCCACTTGCCCTGCATGGCGTCCAGCACAGGCTCCAGGTCTATGGCGTAGGAGGTCCAGCCTTCGGCCAGCGTGAGGCCGGGACCCTTGACGCTGTTGGCCTCGGACAGCGGCGGGAAGACGTAGACCTGCACATTGTCGGTACCCTGGGGGCAGGCGTACTCGAAAGCCAGCACCGTGTCATCCGGGCCCGGCTGGCCCGAGACGCGCTCGAGGAAGACGTAGGGGTCATGCTCCGTTGTGACGATCTCCCACGAGCCGTCGGCGAGATCCCGGAAGTCGACGCTGTGGCTGTTCGCGGACACCGGCCGATAGGTCGGCTGCCCGGACTGCGCGTTACAGTTCATGATGCCTCCCAGTATCAGCATCGTGGCGATCAGGATTGCAGAATGATTACACATGGGTTCGCTCCTCAATCAGGGTGGTGGTTGGGCGGTCCGGGAGGCCACGTTGCCCATCCATGGCCGCAGGCCGAAGACGCTGAACGTGACTGTGCCGCGCAGGACCTCGGGGCCATTTGGGCCGGGATTTGCCCGGTCATCGACGCCCACCCAAGCGGAAAACCGGACCGCATCGGGGGGCACCGGGTAGATGATCTCGGCCTCCGAGAAGCAGCATAGGCCTTTCTCGAACTTGCGGCTGTTGATGCGGATTGACCCGCTGCCGGACGGGTTCCCATCCACAGTCATCTCGTGGTACGTCTGGTGCGCCGCGACTGGCCTGATGTCAGACAGGTAGAGCTTCGAGCCATCCTCGCGCACGAAGGCTGCATCGGCCCAATCTGCCCAGTCGCTCCAGCAGCTGTTGCCTCCATCACCAACCACCAGGCGCAGCTGATCCAACCCGGACACCGGCACATCCACGGGCAGGGCGTCGTCACCGCCCTTGAGCAGGGGCGAATCAAAGAGGCGCACCGACGCTCTCAGGACCCGTGTGACGGTCTGGCCGATCGGGTCCAGGCCGGCGAACAGTCGGGCTTTGACGACAGTACTGCCTTCCAGTGCGAAGGGCTCTGTGTAGGCCAGCGACCCGGGGGTGGGTTCGGAACCATCCACGGTGTAGCGAATAGTGGCGTGCCGGGTGGCGGCGGACAGAACTACCCGATGGCCGTCGGGCAGCGTATCGTTTGCGGGGTACAGGGTAACGGCGTCAGGGGCCGGGTCGAGCACCAGCGCGAAGAAACGGGCGTCTGGAGTAGCGTCGATGGCTATTTCGTCGCCCGCGGAGCCGGTCTGGACCACGCGACGGTCAGCGCTGACCGAATCCAGTTCCACCAGTGCACAGCGGCTGGCCGGAGCCGAACCTGTGAGGTCGCTGGTGCGGAAGCGGTACTGCTTGCTCGCCTCCAGCGCCAGTTGCCAGCGCTTCGGGCTCACGCGGAAGGCAACGAAGCGCCC
>JAGPGE010000203.1 GCA_018056145.1 Armatimonadota bacterium | reverse complement strand
GCCGTGCCCTCCATCGCCCAGGACCGCGGCGTGGTCCTGGTGGACATGCCGGGTTCCGGCCAGCCGGGGCAGATCCACTCCATACTCGTCGCCACACTGGAGCCTCTCGGGTTCACCGTCGCGAAACCGGGAGACGAGGCGGCGCGCGAGCCAGACGCCATCGTGGTCTACTCCGATCACGCCTACGATGCCGACGATATCAAGATGCTGCAGACTTTCGTGGAGGAGGGCGGCGGTCTGCTGCTCCTGTACGGCTCCACGACGCGTCACATCGCACCCGCCAACGCGATACTGAAACCGCTCGGGTTGGAGCTGGCGAGCGTACGCACTCCTCGCGCCGCGCCGAGGCTCCTTGCCGACTCCATCACAACCGGCGTCGGCAAGCTGCCGGAGACGTCATATCGCACCGCGGTGAGGGGAGAGAACCGCAAGGTGCTGGCGACCCAGGGCGAGCCCACCGTGGCAGCCCGGGCGACCAGTGGCGAAGGCCGCATTGTGGTTCTCCCTATGGACATGGTCACGGCTGACCGGGACGCCCTGCCCTCGGCGGATCAGGCACGCCTGCTGGCCAATGCTTGCCTATGGTTGATGGAGAGCCAGGATGAGGAACCCGCCGTCGACGGGCTCCCAGGAGACGCCACAGATGCGGCGCAGCCGGCCCTGGCGGGTAACCCATCGCGGCCCGGCGCTGTCGAGGACCGGCGTCCCCGGCCCATGCGCAATACCCTGGAGCGTCGCCGCGATGTGCCGTCCAGCGACTTCGGCGGAGCCGTGCTCGTGGACATCCTGGCTGCCGATGACGACTGGGACCTGGTCGCCGAGAACCTCGACAAGAGCCTGGCGCGACTTGGGCTCCCGGTGCGTTACCTGCAACCGGTAGGACAATCGCCCCTGGCCCTGGCGCTGGCGAACCCGCCGGCAATGGTGGTGGTATCCTCCACCCGGCGCTATGATGTGGACGAGGCGCTGGCGCTCGCCCAGTATGTTGGGCTGGGTGGCCGGGTGCTGTGCCTAGCCCATGCCAAGCTGCCCTACACCATCCGCCTGATGGACTTCAACACGCTCCTTCGGGAGTACGACGTCTCCGTCTCTCTGATCCGCGAGGCCGGGCCCACGCTGAGCGGGGAACACCCCATCACCGACGGCCTGGGCGCCCTGCCCACCATGCCCTGGGGCGTGTACGTCTGGTCCCGCACTGCGACACCGGTGGCAAAGGCGGGCCGGGGAGCCTTCATGGTGGCCTGGGAGGGCGAACAAGGGGGGCGCGTGGTCGTGGCTGACGGAAAGGTGCTGCTGGTGGGCACGAGGGCTCTGCGCAGCCCAGTGAAAACCGGCCCGGCGATGCCTTTCATACCGCTCCTGGATGCCGCGGTTGACTGGCTGGCGGAGGGTCGTGCACAATAGGCGCCGCTTCTGTCCGTGCTTGCGCGGCGCGTAACAACACCCAATTCCCCGCCGTGGGGGAGGTCTTTCCCGCTCATGTTCAACCTCGTCGGCTTTAGCAGCGTAGACTACGTCGTATTCGCAGTCTACATCCTGGCGTCGGTCGCCATCGGCGTCTGGTTCGTGAGGGAGCAGAGGTCCATCAAGGACTACTTCCTTGCGGGCCAGAGCATGAACTGGTTCATGGTGTCCATCTCAGTGATCGCCGCGCTGTTCAGCGGCATCAGCTACCTGGGTGCGCCCACCGAAGTGTTCAACCATGACATGACCTACGCCGTATCACTGCTCACCTTCTTCATCGCTACTCCCGTCATCGCCCTGGTTTTCCTCCCGTTCTTCTATAACCTCAAGCTCTACAGCGCCTACGAGTATCTGGAACGGCGGTTCGACCTGCAGGTGCGCACGTGGTCATCGGCGATGTTCATCATCCGAGTGGTCTGCTACCTTGCGCTGGCCATCTACGCGCCGTCAATGGCGATTGCCGAAGTCACCGGGTTGCCCCTGTGGTTCTCCATCATCGCGATCTCCATCCTGACCACAATCTACACCACTCTCGGGGGCATGAAGGCGGTCATCTGGACCGACGTGATGCAGTTCTTCGTGCTGTTCGGCGGGATGTTCATCGTGGGCTGGATGGCCATCTCGCGCATTCCCGGCGGCATTCAGGGCACCATCGACATCGCCAATGAAGGCGGCAAGTTCAACATTTTCCGGGACACATCCTGGAGCCTGACCGCGCGCTTCACGCTCTGGGGCTGTCTCATCGGACCATTCTTCTCGAACCTGGTGCAGATGGGCACCGACCAGATCTCGGTTCAGCGATACCTGACCGCCAAGAGCCTGCCTGAAGCGCAGAAGTCTCTCTGGTTCAAGCTCCTCGTCACCGTCCCCATCGTGGTGATCTTCTACCTCATGGGCGCGGTGCTTTACGCATTCTACCAGAGCCACCCGGAGAGCATGCCCACTGGCCTCAAGCAGCCCGACCGGATCATGCCCTATTTCGTGGTCAATGAGCTGCCCCACGGGATTCCCGGCCTTCTCATCGCCGCGATTTTCGCAGCCACTATGTCCACGGTTTCCTCGGGCCTGAACGCGCTGACCACCGCCAGCGTTATCGACTTCCACCGGCGGTTCAGTACGCAAGAGGCTGATCCCGACCATCTGCTGAGGCTTTCCCGGCGCCTGACAATCTTCTACGGTCTCCTGGCCACAGGCGTCGCATTCCTCATGCCGCTCCTGGGTACTCTCGTGGAGGCCACGAATAAGATCATGGGGCTTCTCGGAGGCCCGCTGCTGGGCGTGTTCCTGCTGGGGATGCTGACCCGGCGCGCCACCGCCACCGGAACCCTCCTCGGGGCATTCTTCGGCTCCGTGGGTCTGGCAGCCGCCGCATTCGGGACGAAGCTTGACGCTCTTTGGTTCGCGGCATTCGGTTGCGTGGGGACCTTTGTTCTAGGTTACCTGTTCAGCCTCGCAACGGGCTCGCCTGCAGTCGAGAAGCTGCGCGGTCTCGTCTTCACCCGGTCAATACTCGAAACCGCCGGTACCGACGCAGCGTCGATGCCAGAGTTGGGCGATGCGGTGGAGGAGATACTGGAGGCTATTCCGGCCCCGGATCACGGCCTGGAGGAACTGGTCGGAGGCGCACCGGTTGTGCCGATTTCCGAAACGCGCCCGGAGCATCCCGGACCCGAAGCTCCCGAGGGCGCTCAGGCGAAACCCGACGTCGTTGCCCCTGCCGCACCGCCGGCAGCCCCGCCGGCCGCGCCGCCTCTGACACCCCGTAAGGACGTCAAGGCAGCCGCGCCGCCTGCCATGCCGCCGCCGGGCGGTAGCCTTGATAGCGCCCGCAAGGGCCCGAAATCCAAGAGATGGCAGTCCGGCGACGACACGGAGAAGACGTAGGCTCCGCGGGGTGGCTCCCCGTTGCGAGGCAATCCCGCCACATGGAGGCGCAAATGTCCGGCAACTGGACTGTCGTCAATGAGCAGAAGGCGGCGGTGCTGGATGCCGCCGTGCGCACAATCCTCAAGGAACGCGGCGTGTGGGTGCATCACCCCGGAATGCTGGAGGCCCTCGCGGCCAAGGGCGCGCAGGTCGACCCGGGGGTGCGCCGGGCACGTCTGACCGACGCGCTGATCGATGAGGCCGTTGAGCTGCAGAAATCCAACGGTCTCGCGCAAGAGCCCGGCAAGCCGTCCACAGCCGGGCACTGCTCGCAGGCCCTGGGCTTCGAGATCGCGCCGGTCTACTATGACTTCGACACCGGCGCGGCCCGCAATGCGACCCTGGACGACCTCGTGGCCATGACGCGACTGGGCCAGATGCTGCCGGAGGTGGAATCAGTCGCGGCCGCAGTCTCGGTGGTGGGCATCAACCAGCTTCTCGAGCCGCTGGAGAGCTTCCTCACGGTGGCGGCCAACTCCGATAAGCCCATCGGAGCCGTCTCCCTGCTGGCCCTGCACAACCCCTATTTCGAACGTTTCGGCGAGATCCTCCACGGAGATCGCGCCCGCTACATCGGTGGAGGAGGCTGGCTGCCTTCGCCCCTGTGCATCAGCGAGCGCATGGGCGAACTCATGCGCGTCGCTCCGGACTACGGGAAGACAGTTGTGGGCGGCGGGAGCATGTGCATCGCGGGCCTGAGCGCCCCGGTCACGCAGGCCGGCGCCATCGTTGTCGGCGCCGCGGAGATTCTCGCCGGATGGGTCGGCGCCCTGGCCCTGCAGCCGCGAGTGACAGGATTCCGCTCAGGGGTCTGCACCGGCGTCATGGACCCGCGCACCTCAAGAGGATGCTTCGGCGGACCGGAACCGGTGCGACAGGACGTGGGCATCTGCGAACTGTTCGATCACTGCTACGGCGGGGGAGTGGGCGTCGCGGGATGGGGGTACGTGGACGGCAAGGTGCCCGGCCTGCAGATCGCCTTCGAGAAGGTGGCGAAGTCCCTGTTCATCGCCAATGCCCGGGGCCTAGCGCCACGCATCGGCAGCCCCGGTCTCATCGACGCGGGACGCGCATTCTCCCCGGTCCAGTACCTCATCGACCTGGAGATCGACCGCGCGCTCTTCGGCCTGTACCGCGACCTCGATGTCAGTGATGAGGCCGTTGGCCTCAACGCGATCCTCGAAGCCACCGAGACCTACGGTAGCAGCTTCATCGGCCTGGAGCACACTGCGCGCAACTTCCGCGACTGCCTGTGGATGCCCGCGCTCATGGACCGTTCCGTCAACTACCCGCCAGCCGACCAGCGCCTCGAGGGAAAGATCGCGGAGGCTGCCAATGCGCGCTGGAAGGAACTGGTGGCCGCCTGGCAGCCGGTGGAGAGGACCGGGCTCGCGCAGATCGAGGAAGTCGTGCGGCAGGCCCGCGAGGAGCTTCCGAAGACCGGCGCGGGGACCTTCGTGGCATAGGATGGGTGCCGCACCATGCACCGCCTGGTGTGCTTCGCTGCGAGCACTACTCTTGCGGGCAGTGTCACTCACCGTGACTGAACCCGCCCTGCTGATGATTGCGGAGGCCCTCCAAGTGATCGATGTCGTCTTCGGTTTCGATGTCGAGGACCCCATCAACGAGAACTCCGACGACGCGCTCCTGCGCATCTGCAGGATCTTCAGCGAAGAGGGCGTGCGGGCTTCGCTCTTCACCGCCGGCGAGAAAGCCAGGGTCATTCGCCAGCGTGGCCGGCGCGATGTCATGGACGCGATGCGCGCCCACGAAACCTGTTACCATGGCAACTACTGGGGCGAGTTCCCGGTTCCAGCGCTGCACTACGGTCAGGAGATGACCTGGGACGAGGCAGTGGCCTTCGCACTCAATGTGGAGGCGCCCGGCCTCAATGACGTGGCCGAGATCACCGGGCAGTTCCCGGTGGCCTGGTGCGTGCATCAGGCGCAGTGGTGCCCGCAGATGGCCTACGCGCTCAAGCTGGCGGGGGTCCGGTGCAATGCGGGTGGCCCAAGGGGATGGGTGATGAACTGGCTAAGTTGGGGGCGCTCCAACTGCACGCTCAGTTCCCAGCCCGCCTGGGATCAGCACCTTGACCCCACCGATCGCGCCGCCGTGAAGCCCCCCATGGACGCTGAGGCGGAGCTCGCGAAGTTTCAGGCGCAGTTCGACAGGATGGCTGAGACGCAGCCCTTCATCACCATCGTGGGCCATCCGACGTGCTGGGCGAACTCCGATTGGGGCAGCCTGTACGAGTACGCCATGCTGTTCCGCCACGGCGCGCCTGGCCCCTATCCCCGACCGGCCAATATCCGCCCAGCCCAGCCGCGTTCGCCCCAGGACAGTGAGGCGGCCTTCGACTTCCTGCGCAGGCAGATCCGCTGGCTCAAGTCCCGGTCCGACGTGAACCTGACCAACTTCTCAGCGCTGTGCGACCGGGATCAGGAGTCATCCAGCAAGTGGGTGACGATGGAACAGCTCGTGAGTCTCGCAGGGAGAATGCAGGATCGGCTGAACTACCTGGTGGATTACGGCACCAGCTTCTCTTGCGCGGATGTCCTGGGCATGCTCACCTTCGCCTGCGAGTACTGCTGGCGGCAGGGGCGCTGGCCGGAGCAGATCCCCGTGCAGCGCCTGCTGGGCCCCACGGAGCCGATCCTGGACAACGCCGAACCGGTGACCCTGACCCGCGAGAACATCTTCGCGGGGGCGATAGCGGCGTACTCGATCATGATGGATGACCGCCGCGTACCGGGGGCGCTGCGGGCAAGTATGCAGGATGTGGGCACCGGCGCATGGTTCCATGGGCTGGCGCGTTTCGTTGGGGCGTCGACCCGGGGCGAGATGCCACTGCAGGTCACGGTGCAGGGCGCGCCGGCCCTGCCCCTGTGCGCGGACGAGCCGGCCATCCGCGACCGGCGCTTCAGTTCCAGCAACCGCGCACCCGGCCTGAGCATGGAGCCACTATGGGAGATCTGGAAACGCCAGGCATGGAGCTATCGCCCGGCGGTGCCGGGGAACGGGTAGGGAACGGAGAACGGGACGCCCCCACCAGGGAAGGCGTCCCGCGTGTCTCACGCTTACACCCGGCAATCAGTGCTTCAGGAGCCCCTCCACAGAGATGTCTTCGTCGAGATCGGGCCAGTGAAGGCCGATGCCTTGACCTATGAGGCGCCAGTTGTCCCGTTCCTCGTCTGACGCATCCCGCAACCGAGGCAACCACTCCAGCGGGACGCTGACCGCGCGACCGTCGCTGAGGGTCACGTGCATGGCGTCCTCATCGAAGGACACGCTAACCGCGAGCGCTGGCAGCCTATGCGCCTGTGAAGTACTCATGCCACTTAGCCTCGATGAGATCCCGATGTTCCTCGACAAGCTCCCGCAGCTTTCTCAACTCCCTGGCATTGTACCCAACACTGCGCGCGACGGTAATCGGGCGAAGCCAGAACTTCGCGTAATATCCGCCTGACTCCACATGGATGTGCGGCGGCTCCAGTCCCTCGTTGCTGAAGAAGAACCGTGTTCCGCCGACTCTGAGCACTGTGGGCGCCGGTTCGCCCCCCCGGAATAGGCTGTGTACGCTCAGCCCCTACTTCAGCTTCTCCACCGTCTCGATCAACGCCGCGCAGATGAACTCGTTCTGCTCATCGGTCATGGTCGGGTGCAGGGACGGGCAGAAGAGCCGGTCTGCAATCTCCTCGGACACCGGCAGGCTCACGTCGCCAACATGCCGCATGAGGAACGGGTTGGTCTTGTGCAGGCACGGATTGGCCACCACGCAGCCCACATTGTACTCCTCGCCCATGATGCGGCACAGTGCGTCGCGCTTCTCGCCGGCCCATTCCCTCGGTACAAGCATGGTATACAGGTAGAACGAGTGGTCCACGTCGTCCGGGATGTAGGGGCAGGTGAGTTCCGGCACATCCGCCAGAATCTCATTGCGGCGCATGCCCAGCCGCCTGCGGTTGCCCACCATCTCGTCCAGCTTGCGCAACTGGACCATGCCCACCGCAGCCTGAACTTTCGTCAGCTTGTAGTTGCTGCCCCAGCCGTCCGCCCCGCCGAACTGTCGAATCGCCCGCAACCGCGTGCCCATTTCCGGATCGTGGCAGGTTACCATACCGCCTTCGCCCAGGGTGGTCATGTTCTTCTGGGTGTGGAAGCTGAAGACGGTCATCCATTCCATGGCACCCAGCTTCTTGCCCTTGTACCCGGCGCCACACGCTCGGGCGGCGTCGCCGATGACCTTCGCGGGCCCATGCTTCGGATGTGGGTGCCTCTCGGCGATCTCCAGGTAATCCGCAATGGGCGCGGCCATGCCGTTCATGTGTGTGGGCAGGATCGCTCGCGTGCGCGGGCTCATCTTGCGCTCCACGTCGGCCGGATCAAGCTGGAAGGTGCGCGGGTCGATCTCGCCGGGAATCCAGGTGCCGCCCTGACCAACGATGGCCGTGGGAGCGGCCCGGAAGTTCACGGACGGCGCGATGATCTCGTCGCCGGGCTCCAGGTCCAGGCACATGACCGCCATGTCCAGACCGGTGCCCGCACCGTTGATGGAGACGGCGTCCGGGGTGCCGGAGTACTGCGCGAAGGCCTGCTCGAACTCCACGATCTCGGGACAGATGAACCCGAAGCCCACGGTCCAGTCCATGGACGCGCGGATCGTTTTCACTACGACCTCGATCTCTTCTTCGCCATACCAGCCGCCGAGAAGCGGCTCTCCCGGCCACAGAACTGCCGGTTTGTGATCACTGATGAGTTGCTTGCGCCGCGCGGCATCCATGCTGTGAAGCCTCCGTAGATCAGGCCAACTGGGCCTGTCCTGTTGTCCACCAAAGGTGTATTATCCGGCAATTCCACGTTCCCATGCCAAGCACCTTCGCCAGTTTCCCTGCGCGACACGAAACGGGATCGGATGATGTCCTCACCAAGGCAGTCAACGTACAGTGAAGACGTTCGCGCCGCGTTCTCCCACTGGCGCCGCCGCACCCTCGCACTCCTCTGGGTGGTCTACGCAGGCTACTACCTGTGCCGAGTGAACCTTGCGGCGGCCCAGGGGGACGTCGCGGCGCGGGAAGGTATCACCAAGCGCCAATTGGGAACCATCCTGGCCTGCATGAAGGTCTGCTACGCCATCGGGCAGTTCGTGAACGGCGCGCTGGCCGATAGGTTCGGCCCAAGAGTGTTGGTCACGGCCGGGTTGGTGGTCTCGGGTCTGCTCAACATGGTCTTTGCCCATCTGAACGGCTTCCGCTGGATGCCCGCGGTCTGGGGTGCGAACGGTTACTTCCAGGCCTGCGGTTGGACGTCCGTGGTGCACATCATCGCCAACTGGTTCCCCGGCCATCTCGGCGAAATGGCTTCCGGCGTGATCGGCACCTCGTACATTCTCGGCGGGGGCTTTAGTTGGCTGCTTGCGGGCCGGCTGACGGAGTCGCACGGTTGGCGGTACGCATTCTGGGTGCCGGCGTGGACCTGCCTAGGGCTGGCAGTGCTTTTCCTGACAACGGTGCGAGTCCGCCCCGAAGAAGCCGGGCTGCCCTCGGAGAGC
>JAGPGE010000202.1 GCA_018056145.1 Armatimonadota bacterium | reverse complement strand
AAACGCAGGTGCTCACCATCACCTGCACCGACCCGAAGATCACCTGGACCGAGACGGTGACCGCCGGACCGGGCGACCGTTTCACCATCGCCTACGCATTCACGCAGAACGCCTGGGACCAGGCGATGAACTACGAGACCTGCATCTGTCGCCCCGCCACCGGCTGGTTTGTGGGGGCGAGATGGCGGGCAAGCGGTCCGGGCGGCAATGCGGACGGGCAGATCCCCCTGGCCTTCGGCGGCGTCAGCAACCCCTTCGGCGGCATGACCCGGATGGAGTTCGAGAACCTGTTCGGGAAGCTCACCATCGCCGCCAACCAGGGGCTCACGCTCTTCGACTACGCCCACCGCCAGAGCCTGTGGCTGGGACGCGACGATGCCTTCCCGCGCGGGGTGGAGCAGAACCTGTCGGCGGAGTTCACCTTCGAACCGTCGCCACTCGAAGTGGGCGGGGTGCGCATCTCCGAACTGAACGCCCCTGACCGGGCGATCGGCGAGAAGCTGAGTGTCAGCATGACGCTGGCGCGCTTGGAGGGAGGCCCGGAGACTGTGACTGCGCGGCTGGTGCTGGATGGCGTTGAGCCCGCGGCCATTGATGAGCAGGCGGTCAGCCTTGTCGGCGGCCCAGCGGGAGCGAATCTGAGCGTCGCGTTGCCCGGACCGGGCCGCTATGCCTCCCACCTCGAACTCATGTCAGCGGGGCAGGCCATCTACGTATCGCCACCGCTGCCTGTGGAAGTGCCGAGATTGCTCACGATCACGCCTGGGCGCTTGCCCTACCTGACCGGAGAGCAGGGCGCAATTGTGGTGCGCGTCGCGGAAGAGGCTGGCGACGGCCTGCGAATCGCGATCCAGGGACCCGGCGGTGCGCTCGCCGAAGGCCCGGTTGTCGCGGGGAAGCCCACGAGCCTGCCAATCGCGCTGGATGCGCTGTCCGTGGGACGCAACGCCATTACCGGGGTGCTTTCGCGCGGCGATGAGAAACTGGGCTCGGCGAGTTGCGACATGCTCATCGCCGATCCCCAGCCCAATGCGGTGATCATCGACAACGCGACCCATACGCTGATCGTGGGCGGCCTGCCTTTCTGCCCGCAGTCCTTCTACACGGACTACGGCATCGCGGCGTCCGTTGCGAGCCATGAGGCCCCGCTGGGCTTCAACACTGTCGCGCCCTACCTGCCCGGGGGCATCGCGGAACGCCGCAAGGAACGCGACAACCTGCGCCAGATGATGGACCGCTGTGCTGAGGTTGGGGTGATGGTCCAGCTTGACATTCGCGGGGCATCGCGCCCGCCGCAGGATCAGGAGAAATGGCAGTGGCTCGAGGAGGAGATCGCGGCCTTCAAGGACCATCCGGCACTGCTGGCCTATTACCTGGCGGACGAGCCGGAACTGGGCTGGGCCACGCCGGAGGAGTGCGAGGCGGCGTACCGGCGCATTAAGGAACTCGACCCGTGCCACCCGGTGACCATGGTCTTCTGCCAGTCACAGGCAGCCGCGCGCTACGCGAAGGGCATGGACATAATCATGACAGACCCGTACCCGATCCCCCACGCGCCAGTGACCAATGTGGTGGACTTCTGCCGGCAGATCCGCAGCGACACCCAGGATGCGCTGCCATTGTGGATCGTGCCCCAGGCCTTTGGCGGCGGGGAGTGGTGGAGGCGTGAACCCTCGCGCCAGGAAGAGCGCGTGATGACCTACCTCGCTCTGATCCACGGGTGCAAAGGCGTGCAGCCTTTCATCCGTCGCCCGCCTGTGAGCAATCCCAACAACCCGGACCTGTGGAGCGAGGTCCGGCGCCTGATGCTGGAACTCTCGCAACTCGTGCCGGCTCTGGCCTCGCCCGAGGAAGCGCCGAATGTGACCTGCGGGACGCCCCAGGTGCACGTGGCGGCCTTCAGGGAACGAGGCGCGGTGACGCTTCTCTGCGCGAATGTGGAGAACAAACCGCTGGTGCTGGATCTGGCGCTGGAGGGGGTTGGCGACGGCGAAGCGGAAGTGCTCTTCGAGAACCGCAAGGTGTTGGTAAGCGCAGGCAAGTGGAGCGACATGATCGACGGCTTCGGGACTCGCGCCTACCGGATCCAGGTTGACGCGCCGCCGCCGGATCTCGCGGCGCTGGACCCGGGCAACCTGATTATCAACCCCAGCTTCGAAGAAGCGCACAACGTGGGCACACCCGATGGCAGCTACATCAGCTCAAACGATCCGGCCGCCTCGTGGTTCGTGGACCCGCGCACGGCGGTGCACGGGCGGCAGTCCCTCCGCCTGTGCACGCCGGCCGAGGACAGGGGGATCAGCGTCGCGCCTTTTCCGCTGACGTTGGCGAAGGACCAGAAGTACCGCCTGTCCATCTGGGCCCGGGGTGATCGGGACGGCCAGCGGTTTCGCCTTGCCCTGGATGCGGTGCAAGGCGCACAGGCGGAGCACGAACTGACCACGCAGTGGCGTGAGTACTCTGTGGAGTTCATCGCCGATCCGGGTGGGCGGAAGAGCCCGGCACTGCGACTGCTCAGCCCCGGACAGGCGTGGTTCGACGCCCTCCAGGTGGTGGAGATGGATTAGGGTGTCCCAAGCGATGTGACGCCATTTGCAGGCGGAACTCGATCCGGTGTCAGGGAATCCCTCATCGCATTGTCGGCGATAAGCGGGGGGGGAGGCAGCTTCGGGCCGCCTCTTAGCCGGCGGTCATCCTCGCCTTCGTCCGCCTCGCTTCTTTGTCCACGCGCGGAGCCATACTTCAGTGGGCCTCTGAGACAAAGCGCGCCTGGCTAAGGCAGGTCTCGGGCATGTGGGTATGGAAGATATGGGCCGGTGCCGTGACGCCAATCCCACCTAAACAGAACCGTGATAGCACAGGAGAAACAATGAACAAGATACCGGTTGCCTTGCAGTTGTACTCGGTCCGTGGCGAGGTTCAGAAGGACCTCGCGGCGACACTGAAGTCCGTGTCGGAGATCGGTTACGTCGGCGCCGAACCGTGGGGCTACGACGGTGCGGTGCTGGAATGGATGGGCCACAGTCCCGACGCAATCCGCAGCATGTACGACGACAGCGGGCTGGCCTGCTGCGGCTTCCACCTGGCCACCGCCGCGCTGTTGGGGGATAACCTGCAGCGCACCATCGAGATGAACCAGGTGCTGGGCAACAACTTTCTGATCGTGGCCGCTGACAAGCCCCGCATGTCCTCGCGCGACACGATCATGGAGCTTGCGGGCATTCTCAACGATGCCGCAGAGAAGCTGGCGCCCCTGGGCATGTTCAGCGGCTACCACGCCCACGGCTTCGACTTCGAGACCGTGGATGGCGAGATCGCCTGGGACATTCTCTTCAGCAACACCGCCCCGGAAGTCATCATGCAGATGGACATCGGCAACTGCGCAAACGGCGGGGGCGACCCGATCGGCACGCTGCGGAAGTTCCCCGGCCGGGCGAGATCGGTCCATCTGAAGGACTATGGCGCGGGCCCCGGCGGCGTGATCGGCGAAGGACAGGCGGACTGGCCGACCATCTTCGAACTGTGCGAGACGACCCAGCCGGTGGAGTGGTACGTGGTGGAAGAAGGCGGCGCGGACGGTCTCGGCTTCGATGTCTGCAAGCGGTCGCTGGACGCACTCAGGGCGATGGGCAAGTAGCCGGATCACAAGCGAGGCCGAGATAGATCATGAACCCACTGGTTCTGATGGGCATCTTCCTGGCAGTGTCGCTGGCGTGTGCGCAGGATGCTTTCTACCTGGAGGGCGAGGATTACCTAGGCGGGTCCGTTCCCGGCTGGGCGCCCGGGAATTCGGGCAGGCATGGCCGTGGGGTATGGGAAGGGACCAGCCGGGGACGGTGCGCCACGCTGAATGAGGTCCCCGAGTCCGGGGTCATCACCTACCACATCGGTGACGGGACCTTGCCTCCCGGCGATTACCACCTCTGGCTACGCACTCGCGCCGGTGACAACAACCGCTCCGTGGCTGTTGCCTTCGGGCCCTTCGGCGACGGAGAACCGGGCCCTGTCCCGGCAGGAGTCTGCCCGGACCCGGGCGATGACGGCGCTTTCTACTGGCGCCAGACCGCACGGGACGGCCAGCCCACTGTGCTGACAGTCACGCAGGGCAAGGATCACGCCCTCGTTCTGTCCCGGGCGGGCAATGATTCGCCTTACGTGGACGTGATCGCCTTCGTCCCAGCCCAGAGCGGCTTTGTGCCGTCCGATGCGCTCCCGGAACAGGGCTACTCGCCGCGCATTCGCCCGAAGATCGTGGCTGCGCACGGGCCTGCGTCGCCAATGCCTGATCCCGATCTGGCCAGGTTCCGCATGCCCCAGATCCCGCCCGCGGATGGCGAGGCCACGGTGGCGCTGCAGATTGAGCCCACCGGGGCGATCTACTTCCCGCTGGCGACCGCCGGGCGGTTCCACCTGTACCTGAACTTGCGGGTCTCCGCCGGCACGGGCCTGTCTCTCGACCCGCAGACGGACCGGTTCGACGTGCGACTCCGGGAGCTGTTCTCAAGCAAGGAAGTGACGGTTGTCGTTCCACTTGCCGGGCCGGTGCCATCCGGTGAAACCCGCGTCCTTCCCGCCGAACTCAGCAGCGACGAGCTTCCCCTGAATCCTGGAGCCTGGCTGGTGATCGCGGATCTCGTGCGGGAGGGCAAGTCCCTCTGCGGCGGGCGTGTGGGGGCTGCGGAGGTGTACGTGCGCAGGCCGGATGAGAGCCGGGCCCACGCCCTCGCCAGCTTCCAGGTCGCCCACGCGGGCTTCAACCACGACCGGCTCTTCGGTGGGCACTTCGTGGGAATGAAAGCCCTGATCCCCTCCACCTACGACCCCCTCGCCGATGAGACCTGGCCGCAGTGGCTCAAGCTCTACAGCGGCGACACCGGCAAGTTCCTGGAACTGCTGCACGATGGCGGCTTCGGCATCCTGCACTGCGCCAAGGTCTTCCGCGCCCTGGGCGAGGTCGACCGGGCTGAGTTCGCGGAGCGCATCGTCACTGACGACGTGCTGTTCATCCTGGAGAAGATGGTGCAGGAAGACGGCAAGGTTCACTGCTGCCACGATGAGCTGGAACAGAAGTGGCCTGAACTCAAAGCAGGCCACTCCACGAACACCGCCGACATCCTGCAGAATGATGGGTTCGTGCTGAAACTCGCCTGCCAGTTGTACTTCCACTGCAAGGACCTGCCCGGCGGCGATGCGCTTGCCGAGCGCATCATGAAGCGCGTGGCCATACTCGCGCGGCATGTCTGCGATCCGAAATGGCTCCCCTGCCAAGGCTGCTCGGTCTACGATGGACGGACAATCAGCGGGCAGGCGTGGTGGGTGCTTGCGGCCGAGGACTATACCGGCGCCGTACCGTTGCCCGAGGCGGAGACCGTGGTGCGCAACTGCATCGCCGCTTCCACACAGGCGATCATCAGCCATGGCTGGTACGATCGCGGGTGTCTCGTGGAAGGCGGCTGCCACGTGGGCTACGGCGCGCAGAACATCATCAACGCGCTGCAGCCGGGGTTCCGGGTCGCGGAGCTGATCAACCGCTCCGGGGACGCCGGACACATGGCCCTTGCTCTGCGCAGCCTGTATACCTTCCTGGTCGAAACCAACGCCGTCATCACTGGCCAGCCCCTCTGGCGGCCCACGCGGCACTCCTCGTGGTCCAATGGACACATGTACGTGCTGTGCAGCGAGTACCTCCGCGACTTCGAGGAAAACCCGCGCATCCGCACCTACCGTGACCAGATTGGCGCGAATTTCCTGCGGGACACCACCGGGAACAACGGCGGCATCTCCAAATGGCACGGTCTCGATGCCCTAGCGACTATCATCTACTCGTGCCCCGAGTACCTGGAGTGGGAGAATTTGAACGGCCCGGTGCTGTACTGACCCGCCGCAATCGTTGGGAGAGACAAGACTGATAGACACAGGAAAGAGGCTTGCATGACCGGGCACTACGTCGTGTTTGAATCCATCGCGAATGCCGTTCTGAAGCCCTTCGATGTACCCGAACCCGGCGCGGGGCAGGTTCTCCTCGAAAACGACTATACCGTGATCAGCGCCGGGACCGAACGGGCGAACCTGATGAACCTGCCCAACACCTCGGGCAGCTTCCCTTACTATCCAGGCTACTGCGGAGTCGGTCGCGTGATTGCCCTGGGCGACGGCGTGGAAGGCGTGAGAGTCGGGGACCGGGCCCTGGTCAACTTCACCGGGCACCGTTCCCATGCGCTGCAGAGCGCCGCGGACCTGACGCTGGTTGGAGACGACCGCATAGAGTCCCTGGATGCCGCCTTCGTGGTGATCGCCGCCATGGGCCTGCAGGGAGTGCGCAAGCTGAGGGTCGAGCTTGGCGAGTCTGTCATGGTGATCGGGCTCGGGCTTCTGGGGATCTTCGCCGCACAGCTTGCCCGGATCGACGGGGCCATCCCGGTGATCGTCTCCGATCTCGACCCGAAACGCCGGGACCTCGCCCTGCGCCTGGGGGCCGACCACGCCTCCTCGCCGGAGGAGGAGAACATTTCCGAGAAGGTGAAGGAGCTGACCGGGGGAAAAGGCGCCGACGCGATCGTGGAAGTCACCGGCATCGCAGCGGCGCTCCAGCAGGCGCTCACGTGCGTGGCGCGGAAAGGCCGCATCAGTCTCTTGGGTTGCACGCGAATCCCCGACGCGAACATCGACTTCTACCGGTATGTGCACCTGACCGGCGTGTCACTCATCGGGGCCCACACCTTCGTACGCCCGCAGGTTGAGTCTTCGCCGGGGTACTGGACCGCGAAGGACGACTACCGCACGCTTCTCGCGCTCATCACTGCCGGGCGGCTGCAGGTCCGGCCGATCATCTCCGAGATCGTCTCGCCGGAACGCGCGCCGGAGATCTACACACGCCTCGCCGAGGAACCCCATCCGCCACTGGGGATCGTTTTCGACTGGAACCTGATTCGATGAAACCCATCAAGATTGGACAGATCGGCATCGGTCACGAGCATGCTTCGGGGATCATGGACGCGCTCCGCCGTATCCCCGAGTACTTCGAGGTTGTCGGGGTGGTGAAGGAGGACAGTCCCGACTGGCCCTCGCCCGGATCATACGAGGGCATCGAGTTTATGTCGGAAGAGCAACTTCTCGACACCCCCGGCCTGCAGGCAATCGCGGTGGAGACAAACAACCCCGACCTGATTCCCACCGCGCTCCGCTGCATGGAGCGCGGTCTGCACCTGCACGTGGACAAGCCCGGTGGCGAGACGATGGAGCCCTTCCAGCGGCTCATCGAAGGCTGCAGAGCGAAAGGTCTCGCCGTGCAGCTTGGCTACATGTACCGAGTCAACCCGGCGATCAACTTCTGCTTCCGGGCGCTGCGGGAGGGCTGGCTGGGCGAGGCCTTCGAGGTCCACGTGGTGATGAGCCGCTACGACGGGGACCACTACCGCAACTTCCTGTCGCAGTTCCCCGGCGGCGCGATGTACAACTTCGGCTGCCACCTGCTGGACCTGGTCATCGCGATGCTCGGCCGGCCGGACAACGTGGTGCCTTTCCTGAAATCGACCCGCGACGACGGCCTCAAGGACAACGGGCTTGCGGTGCTGGAGTATCCCCGGGCCACAGCCACCGTGCGTGCAGCCATTACCGAAGTCGATGGCATGAAGCATCGGCGGATGATCGTCTGCGGGACCAAGGGCACGGCGGAGATCTGCCCGCTTGAGCGTCCGGCCGGGAACTTCAGCGTCGATCCGCTCCACGTGCGATTGACGCTTCTGGAGGACACCGCGGAGTACCCGGCGGGAACGCACCTCGTGGACGTGGGCGTGATGAACGGACGGTATGAGGATCAGCTGATCGAACTCGCGCGGGTCATCAACGGGGAGATCGCGAACCCGTACTCCTACGACCACGAACTGCTGGTGCAGGAGACGCTCCTGGCAGCTGCCGGGTACACAGACTGGAGAAAATGATGCACGCAGTGCTCGTAGCCGAAGATCGCTCACTCGTCTGGAGCGAAGTTCCCGATCCCGTGGCGCAGCCGGGCGAGATCATCATCGATGTGCATGCTGCCGCGCTCAACCGCGCCGACCTCATGCAACGCGCGGGGGACTACCCCCCGCCGCCTGGCTGGCCCGAGTGGATGGGCCTCGAAGTGGCCGGCGTGGTCAGTCACGCGCCGGATGACGCCCGCTGGAAGCCTGGTGACAAGGTCTGCGCGCTCCTGGGCGGGGGCGGGTATGCGGAACGGGTCGCCGTGCCCGCGACCATGGCTCTTCCGGTCCCGGAAGGGCTCTCGATGGTTGAGGCCGCGGCAATACCGGAGGCATTCGCCACCGCCTATCTGAACATCTGCATCGAGGGCGGTATGAAAGCCGGGGACACCGTGCTCATCCAGGCCGGGGCGAGCGGCCTTGGGATGGCCGCGATTCAGATGGTGAAGGCTCTTGGCGGCACGGTGATGACCACGGTGAGCACCGACGATAAGGCCCGGTTCGTTCGCGAACTGGGCGCCGATCTCGTGGTTAACCGCACCACCGACGACCTGCTCGCTGCCATGGACGAGCACCCGGTGGACATCGCCCTGGACTGCATCGCGGGGCCTGAACTCGGGCGCTGCATCGAGAAGATGGCCGTGGGTGGCCGCTGGATCGTCATCGCCACACTGGGCGGCGCGATCACCGAACTGGACGTGAACCGGTTCTTCCGTCAGGGCATCCGGCTTATCGGAAGCACATTGCGGAGCCGCACGCCCGAGATGAAGGCCGAAATACTGGCGGGCATTGAGCGAGTCCTGTGGGATGCTTTCGCGGCGGGGATCATCAAGCCGGTGATTCACGCGACCCTCCCGATCACTGAAGCCGAAGCCGCCCACGCGATCCTGCAGCGCCGCGAGAACCTGGGCAAAGTTGTGCTGACGGTTCCGCAGGCCACAGGCTGATCCCGGGAGGGGAACGAACGACATGAGACTGGCTGGCAAAGTGGCCGTGGTCACCG
>JAGPGE010000201.1 GCA_018056145.1 Armatimonadota bacterium | reverse complement strand
CTTCTCACGCTTCACGTCAGCCGGATACAGGCGCCAGACTTGTCGCGTGAGGTTCATCCATTCGCCTTCCGTCAGCCTGCTGGCAGCCTTGACCTGGGGAGGCATCCTGCGGGGGGCGCCCGGCTTGACGAAAACGTTGATGAACTCCACGGTGTTCTGCTCAAACAGGTTCGGGGGGTACGGGTAGCTGCCGAACATCTTCTCAGTGGTCTGCTTCTGCCAGATGTAAAGGCTGTAGCGCTGCAGTGTGAGACTGCGCAGAATGCTGGCCTCGATGTCGTTGCTTAGGTTCTTCAGGTGCCGAGTGTGCTGGTGGCTCATGACTGCCTTGGGCACGGGGATGATGGGTGCGTTAATACACAGCTTGCCGTTGGGGATCAGTACCCGCTCGCACTCGCGCCAGACGGCAAGCAGGTCTTCGAGGTAGTCCTCGTATGAACCGGGCCCGATCTGCCCGTCCACTCCGTAGTCGACCACGTTCCAGTATGGCGGGCTGGTCACCACGCAAGCGACGCAGGCCTCGGGAAGACGGCGCAGGCACTGCACACTGTCGCCGCAGATGATCCTGTCCGCAATGTCCGCAACCGAAACAGGCGGCGCATCCGGGGGTAGGTCTCGCCAGTCCAGAGCGCCGAACCGGGCCAGCAATTCGCCATGGTCCAGGCCCTCGCGGGGCACGTACCGCCGGATTGCCGGCGCATCCGGGGTGGGGCGCAGCAACTCAACCGGGCCGGTGGCCACCTCGTGTTCGGCGCGCTTCAGACGCGACCGCTTCAGTTTGCTCTTGGCCTGATCGCTCATGGGCCGCCCGATCACTGACGATGGTCTTGATGGACACAGGGAGGATACCGGATTCACGTGTAAGACGCAATTCCTGCCGCCGGCTGCTGTCGGCGGCAGGACCGCAAAAACCCCCTTGCCTCCCGGTTGTGTGAAGTATTACACTCATACGCGCTGACCCGGGGCCTCTGGGGACCGGGCATGCGGAAAACAGCTTACGCACCACAAGGGAAGAACCGGTCGAAGGAGGTCCTCCCGTATGGACATGTCGGAACTGCGGTTTGACGAGAGCCACACCTGGGTACGCGACGAAGGTAAGGAAGTGCTCGTGGGGATCACGCAGTATGCGCAGGACCAGCTTGGGAGCATCATCTTCGTCGAGCTTCCCGAAGCTGGAGCGGAAGTGGAGAAGGAGGAAGTCTTCGGCAGCATCGAGTCCGCGAAAGCAGTCGAGGACCTCATCGCGCCGATCTCCGGAACCATCACGCGTGTCAACGAGGAACTCTCGGACATGCCCGAGCTCGTCAATGACGACTGCTACGGCGAGGGATGGCTCATCGCGGTCAAGCCTGCCGAGGGCGAGGATCTGGACAAGCTCATGAGCTACGACGAGTACAAGAAGCACGTGGCGGAAGAGAGCGCTGATGAGGATGAGGACGAGGAAGAAGACGACGACGATCTGTTCTACGAAGAAGACGAGGAGTAGGCCGCCCAACGCCAGTCGCAGGATTTCCGTACTCACCGCCCGGGATCGCTGACACGGATCCCGGGCTCTTCTCTTCTGCACGGACGGTCATGGGATGAGTGACGCGCACATCTGGAGACTGGTCTGGAGCGGCTTCGCGCCTGCTGATGTCAATATGGCCGTAGACGAGATGCTCTTCGAACAGGTAGCGGAGGGCGACGCGCCGCCCACTCTGCGCATATACGGCTGGGAGCCCCCGGGTGTCTCGATCGGCTTCGCGCAGGACCTTGAGCAAGGCGTGGACTTGGAAGCAGTCCAGCGACGCGGATATGGGCTCGTTCGCCGACCAACGGGTGGACGCGCCATTATCCACCGAGACGAGGTCACTTACAGCGTGTGCATCCGCGTCGGCCATCTCGCCTGCGGGGACTCTGTGGTGGCCTCGTATCGCGAGATTTCCCGGGGCATCGAGGCCGGTCTGGCGTTGCTGGGAGTGGGCGCGGGCATTCCTGACGGTCGCAGGGACTCCCCACGCAAGCCCGCCGATCTGCCATCCATCTGTTTCGCGAGTTCGCTCGGCGGGGACATGGAAGTTGCTGGCCGCAAGATCGTGGGCAGCGCCCAAATGCGGCGTTCCGGGGCGATCCTGCAGCACGGGGCGATCCCCATTACTCTGGACCCCGCCGAACATCTGGAGATCCTGGGCAAGCACCCACGTGATGCGGGAAATGCCAACGGGCTGTCTCACCATGCCACAACGGTCGCGGAAGTGCTTGGCAGGAGCGTTTGCTTTGATGAACTCGGGCGCGCCGTGGTGAGCGGGTTCGCGGAGGCATTCGGGGTGCTCATCGCCGAGCAGCCGCTGACGGATTCTGAGCAGGCCAGGACCGCGGAACTGGTCGAGAGCAAGTACGGCACCGAAAGGTGGACGCGCACTCGCGGAAGACGTTGACCGGACGGCCTCAATACCGCCGAGGGGACGGTGACCCGCGATGCTCAGGCTTGCCAAGGGCGAGGGTGTCGGCAATGTCTTCCTGGAGCCTGCTCCCGTTCCGGTAGTTGGCCCCGGAGATGTGCTGGTCAAGGTCAGTTGCAGTCTCATCAGTCGCGGCTCGGAACTGGGCGGCAGGTACCTGTGTGAGAAGGCGGTGGACCCAGGCGCGATGGGCTATGCCGCCGCCGGGTACGTTGAAGCGGTGGGAGCCGATGTGACCGGCTTCCGCGTGGGCGACCGAGTGGCTGCCCTGCGCCCCCATGCCGAGTACGTGCTCGCGCCCGAGAACGACACTCGCCACACCCCCTCCATCGTGCGCCTGCCGGACAATGTCTCCCTGGAACTCGGCACATTCTGGCCCTTCGGCACCAGTGGCTGGTCCTGGTCGATTGCCGGCGATATCCGGGAAGGCGATACTGTGGTGATCGTCGGGCAGGGGATCATCGGCACCGTGATGGCGCAGATCGTACGGGAGTGGAACCCGGCCCAGGTCATTGCCGTGGACGCGCTCCCCCTGCGTTGCCGCATCGCTCGAGAGCTTGGGGTGGATCTGGTGATCGATGCATCCGAGACAGACCCCGTGAGCGCCGTGAAGGACGCGACGAAAGACAAGGGGGCGCGGGTCGTCTATGAGGCCGTCGGCGGGCAATGGGCGGCGCGGGTCTTCCCCCAGCTCCAGAAAATGGTGGCCTATGGGGGGCAGATCGTGGTCATCGGGCTGTACCAGGGCGAGCCGCTGCCGGTGGATGCGTCGATGCTCATGGGACACAGAATCATCGGCGCAAACAGCGCCGGCACCCACCGGCCTGCGTGCTCCGACAAGTCCCTAGAACTGCTCTCTCGCGGCGTGATCGCCGGAGAGAAGATGATCACACACCGGTTCCCTGCGCCCAGGGCCAAGGACGCCTTCGACCTGCTCTATAAGAGCCCCGGGGAGTGCCTCGGGGTACTGCTCGAGTGGGACTGACGAGTGGGACACTTTTCCGTTCGGAACGCGTTAATGCAACCATGCTAAGTTCCTGCAGTTACCTTGTGAGCGCGGGCCGCGATCCCGCGCGAGGGAGATGGTCCTCCGTGAGGTTCCCCAGCGTCTGGTTGTCTGCAGTCACCGTCCTGGTTCTTGTCATGGCCGCAGGCTGCAAGGCTCCCGTCGAGACTCCCGCAGCTGGTCCTGTCCCAACACCACCTGCTGCTCCCGAGGCACAAGCAGTTGTTCCAAACGCCCGGGAGGCTGAAGCGCCGGCGCCTGAGTCGGAGGCGACTTCCGCCGGGACCGAATCCGACGAGGGTGGAGTGAAATGGCTGAGCGACTACCAGGCGGCCCTCGACGAGGCCGGCAAGTCCGGTAAGCTGGTCCTGATTGACATCTACAGCGACTACTGCCCGCCCTGCCGCGAGATGGAAGAGAAGACCTGGCCCGACCCGAAGGTGGTTGCCGCTTCCAGGGACTTCGTGTGCCTGAAGATCAACTCGGACGAGAACCAGGAAGTGCCCGGGAAGTACGGGACCCAGTTCATCCCCCACGTGGTGTTCGCGAAGGCCGACGGCAGCGCAGTTCTGGAGGACACCGGGTTCAAATCACCCGAGGACCTCGTGGCGATGATGGAAGACGCGAAGTCGAAATAGCGCCCTGCGGGGGGTATGTCGCATGGAAAGGCGGAGGTCCATTCGTCCATTCGGGCCTCCGCCTGTGACGTATCTGGGGACTATGACACGAGAAGGTCGAGTGCCTCCGTGAGCCGTCCATGCAGGTCCCTGAGTGTCTCGATGCGCGCAATCTCAGCTTGACGCGCATCGCCGTCCGGTTCGGCAAGTTCCTCCACACGTTTCCGCCAGGCGTCCTCGGCCCAGGGCCACTTGCCTGCCCGGATCGCTCCCCGTGCCCTGCGCCCATGCACCCGCGGCGGCTCGGAGTCCAGCAGCAGCTTCGCCGCATCGTGGGCAAGCGAGCGGCAGGTGGACATGGTCGCTCGTAGGCGCCGGGGCACAACCCCGCTTGCGCTGTCCAGGTTTCGTGCGATCTGCTCGAACTGCGTCCGCACCGCGACCATCATTGGGAAGGGGTAGCGAGACGCCAGGGGGCTATCGGGAGTCAACTCTTCCTGCGCCAGTACCCGCAGGAGGCGCGCGTACGAGGCCAGGCCGCCGATCCCGGCATCCCCGGCAAGCAGGCTCACTCCTCGCGTCAAGGCACGCCGGGTCAGTTTGCCGGGCTTCAGGGGGGGCTCCTGCCAGCCCTCGATCAGATAGGCGCCCCGGACCGCCTCCGGCTGCAGAGGCCAGACGAGGTCCGTTGCCAGCAGCCTGTCCAGGAATGGGTCCCGCACCGTCGAGCCCACGAAATCCGCGGTGTCGATATCGAACCTGTGGACGATTCCCCAGAAGTAGCCCCGTCTGTCCGTACTGCCGGGATTCGGCCAGCCGCCGCAGGCAAGCGTGGGCCGGTAGTTCCGCAGGCCAGCGCGCACCACTGTGAACAGCCGCGTGTACTGACCGGCCTCGGCCTCGTGCGCGGTGAGGCGTGCCAGCAGTCCGAGGTCCTGAAGCCCCTGGGTCAGCAACTCACCCGCAGCGGTCAGACCCAGCCCGGGGGTGTCCGTGGACAGGTCTATGGCGAAGCAGTCGCCCGTATGCAGAGCGACTTCATCGACAGAGCGCGGATGGCCGTACAGCCGAAGCGCGGCCGCCACCACATGAGGCAGCGTGGTGAAAGCGTCCTCCGTCTGCTGCATGACGGGCACGTGGTCGAGGCTGATGTCCGTCACCGTATGGCGAGGTGCGAATGGGTTCCACACGCTCGGGCCTCGGATTCACTCCGCCGCCGGTTGCGCGGGCGGCAGGCAGTGCACGGGTTCCGGCCCAACGCAAAGGGGCCGGGGAGACTTGGGGCGAATTATACACCAAATCCCGTGAAGGAGGCGAAGCGCATGGATGTCTTCGAGGCAATCAACGCACGATACAGCGTGCGTGCCTATCAGGACAGAGAGATCGAGCCGGAGAAGCTGGAGCGGGTGATGGAAGCGGCGCGCCTTGCACCCTCGGCCAGCAACCGGCAGGAGTGGCGCTTCATATTGGTTAAGGACCCGGCGCTCAGAGCGCAACTCGTGGAGGCCGCGAGCGGCCAGAAGTTCGTGGGGCAGGCGCCCGTGGTCATCGTCGCCTGCGCGAAAACCGACAGCCACACCATGCGCTGCGGCCAAATGTGCTACCCGATTGATGTGGCCATCGCCCTTGAGCACATTGCCCTGCAGGCGGTTTCCGAGGGTCTGGGCACCTGCTGGATCGGCGCCTTCGATGAGGCCGCGGTGAAGGACGTCTGCGGGATCCCGCGTGGCGATGAGATCCGGGTGGTGGAACTCATGCCCCTCGGATACCCGGCGGACGCTGCGCGCCCCAAGTCTCGCATGCCGCTGGAACAGATCGTGATGCACGACACGTGGAGCGAGTGACCCGCTTCCTGATGCCTGGTGTGGGAACCTGCTGCGCGCGGGCAGGTGTCTATACCGGTAGACGACCGTGCTGCACGGCGTGGAACGGTACCGATGGCACTCTGTCTCGCAGAGGGTGGGTGCCGAGATGACCTTCGACCTTGCCGCCAACAGCGAGGCATACCGTCATGAGATCTGCAGCAGTCGCCGCCGCCATGCTGCTGGTGCTGTCCGCACTCCCGGCGCTTGCCGCGCCAAATGCGCGCCCTGCGGGGTCAGCGGACATACCCCTGGATGGCACCGCGGTCTCCCTTCCAGCCATGCTGGACAAGGGCGAGTACCAGGTGCGCCTGTCGGGGACATTCGAGTGCGAGATCGACGGCCGCAGGTATGATGCACGCTACCGCCAGGATGCCACCGGCGACTTCGCCCAGCCCCACGACCTGGTAGTGCTGGCACCCCCGGTCGAGATCATCGCCGAGGACACCGCGAAGCATACGTACACCTTCGGGCCGGTACCGGGCAAGGATCATCCTGGTGAGTCAATCACCGTTCGGGTAGACGTCGACCGCCTCGTGGACGAGTTCATCCGCACTCCCTCTGAAGTGCGTGAATCTTTGTCCGGAGACCTCGAAGCAGAACTACTCTATGTGCCACCGGCCGTGCCACTCGGAGTCCTCATTGCCTCCATTGTGGCGCCACTCTTGCTCGTGCTCTTTGTGATCACCGCATTGATACAGGCATCCCGGCACGCGGCGAGGCGACCGTATGAGGACGTTCACGCCATGCGCCGGCGCATCCAGCGGAAAGTGAGGCTCGCGCTGGATGAGGTGGGCACCCGCGAGAGGCTTTTCGAGCACTTGCGCGGACAGTTGCGTGAACTTGGCCGCGGGGCGGACGAGCTGGCCCGGCATGTCATCGCCTTCCGGGAAGCCCGGCTTGCCCACGATGAAGCCGATGTTCAGGATGACATCGAGCGCCTGGAGCATGATCTCCAGGATGCGAAGACCGAAGTCGCCCGGGAACAGATCGCCCGGGAGATCAGGTACAAACAGGAGACCCTCGAGTATCTGAGGGTCAATGCCGAACGCGAATCTGAGTACATCCTGCGCCTGTCCCGAACGGAAACCACACTCGACAACCTGCGCCTCAAACTGCCGCAGTTGAAGGCGGAGATGGGTGTCCGGATGGAGCAGCCGGCTTGCGATGAGGTTGAAAACGAGCTGGAACTGCTCCGCGGCGCATTGGCCGAGACCCGGGAGCGGGTTATCGGCGGGAATCTTCTCACACAATAGCACCAGCCGCACCCACCAATTGGACAGGAGCCCCGATTCATGCGCATGCTTGCTCTGTTAGCAGTCCTGGCTGCGTCGTTGCTCGCCGTTTCCGCCTTGGGCCAGCCGATCTTCGACTACGTCGCCGCGCCCGATGACAGCTTCACATGGGAGGTCACGGGATCCACCGCGGCCGCGGACGGCGGCTCGGTGACCACCCTAGACATGATCTCACAGAAGTGGCAGGGGGGCGAGTGGAAGCACCGCATTGCCATCGCCCGCCCAGCTCTGGTGAAGCACCCCGAGCTTTGCGTGCTGGTGATCACCGGCGGGAATCCCGTGGGCGCCGAGTTCGCCCTTGCGACCCTCATCGCTAACATGATCGGCATGCCCATTGCGGTGCTCGGCGACATCCCCAACCAGCCCTTGTTCGACGGACTACGCGAAGATGCCGCGATCTCCTACACCTTCACGAAGTACCTGGAGACAGGCGACGCATCTTGGCCGCTTCTGTTCCCCATGACAAAGGCAGCCGTGCGCGCGATGGACGCAATCCAGGGCCTTTCGGAGCGAGACTGGGGCAAGAAGGTGGATGGGTTCGTGGTCACCGGCGGGTCGAAACGCGGCTGGACTACATGGTTCACGGGCGAAGTCGACCAACGCGTGAAGGGCATCGCGCCGATGGTCTACGACAATCTCAACCTGCCCGCGCAGATGGCCCACCACCTGCGGCAGTGGGGCGCTTACAGCGAGCAGATCGACGACTATACGAAGCGCGGATTGCCGGACATGCTGGCCGGCGAGGAGGGACGCGCACTGAGCACCATCGTCGATCCGTACACGTACCGCGACCGCGCCACAATGCCCAAGCTCATCATCGCCGGAACCAACGACCCCTACTGGCCCCTGGGCGCGGCGGACAACTATTTCACCGAGCTTCCCGAGCCCAGGCGCATCCTGTACGTGCCCAATTCCGGGCACGGTCTGGACGACCGGGTGCGTGTGCTCAACGGGCTGGCGGGGTTTGTCGCCACCATCGCCGGCGAGGCGAAGCTGCCGCAGTTGAGCTGGACGGTAGACGAAGACGATGCGGGTGTCACGGTCTGTGGCCGAAGCGACACCGAGCCTAAGAAGGTGTTGGCCTGGACCGCGACCTCGCCCACCAGCGACTTCCGGAAAGCGAAATGGGAGAGTGTCGAGGTGGAGCCGAAGCAGGGCTCATTCGGGCATCTGCTGGAGACTCCGCAGGAGGGATACGCGGCCTTGTTCCTGGAGTTCACGTTCGACTTCCGGGGCCGGGACTTCCCCCTCTCCACGTTGATACGGATGATTGGCGCGAAGGGGGAGTAGGGCAGAGTCGGGCGAGTCCTTGATGCCAATCGTACCGGCGGGCGGTTGCCGTCGCCGTCTGTAGGGCGGGGACTTGTGCCCCGCCGTACCGTTCGCCTCCGCCATCGGGAGAGGCCAGATAGGGTCCCTGCGCGTCGTACCGACGCGCCTTTCCCATGCGGCCCGTCCGACCGCTAAGGTCCTGGGGCGGGATGCACTCGCCCGGTTTGCCGTCCGCTACCGCCCCAGCGCCCCGTGGAAAAGCCGCCAGACTACCAGCCCGATCAGCGCCAAAATCAGTACGCTCAGCAGTATCCACGCGGGTCCGGAGACCATCGGTATCGCTGGCTGGTCGTTGGGGGCGGCTGCGGGCAATTGCGTCTGGCCGCCCTCTCGCCGCAGGCTTCGGACGATCTGCTCCGCGCTGCCTGCACGGTCACACAGCGCCCGGAACTTTTCACGATTCAGCGGCTCCGGCATGCCCGTGATCTCCACCATCTCCTCGATGGGCAGCCAGTACTC
>JAGPGE010000200.1 GCA_018056145.1 Armatimonadota bacterium | reverse complement strand
TGATCGGGGGAGACGGCCCGGCGGAGGTGTCCGTCGAGGGGATCGGGCTCGGTGCCTGAAGTCCCGTCCCCATCTGCAAAGAAAGCGCGCGACCGGGTCTCCGGTCGCGCGCCTGGTTGCTCCACTGTGTCACATGGGCCTAACGGCCCCACCACATCTGCGATGCGGTGTAAAGGCCCACATCGCCTTCGATGGTGCTGCGGTTCAGCCACTTGGAGTGGCCGTCGATGAACGCGACGTTCACGCCGTCATTGTGCCGCAACTGCAGGCGAGCCGATCCGTTCTGACCGTAGGTGGTGTTCGTCGGGTAGGTGTACATGTAGTAGGACGGGTACACACAGTAGTAGTTGCAGTCGGTGAACCAGATGGTCTCGGACGGCTTTGCCATCTTGGCCATGTGGGCGTCACTGTAGTAGTAGTAGAAAGTCATCCAGTAGTTCATGCCGTAGCCCAGGGTGGCGTCATGCACCATGGCGTCGGTGGGGTTCGTGCTCCAGGTGGAGGTCGGCTCGGACGGACAAGTGAAAAGCTGCTGGTTCTTAACGTACGGATAGACCTGCTGCATCCAGTCCAGGTAGGGGAGCACCGGCGGGTAGAAGGTGTTCCGCGTGCCCTGAATGTGACCAAAGAAGCAGTCGTCCGAGTCGGCCAGGTACATAAGACCGCCGAGAGCGATCTGCTTGAGGTTACTCAGACACGAGGTCTGCCTTGCTTTCTCCCGCGCCCGCGCGAACACGGGAAACAAGATCGCGGCCAGAATGGCGATGATCGCGATCACGACCAGCAACTCGATCAGCGTGAAGCCCTTACGCATACTGTCTTCCTCCTGATAGTAGGTGGCCCGCCACACTATCTTTCGATGCAGTATAGTATATCCCCTTCCTTTCTCCAATACATTTCGCAAGAGCAAAAACCGGTCAGTGCATTGGGGGGCCTGCAGCCACTCCGCCTCTGGAAACAATCCTGACTGGGGTATTGTTAACCCACCAAAGCGCCGCGTCATGCGGCAACCGTCCCATGTCCGGAGGACTGACCGATGCCCGAGGACCGCGAACATGAAGAAGAAGCGCCCTACCGAAAGGTAGACCGCCGCGTAGAGCACGAGGGCGAGCCCGAAGCAGCGGCGCCCTCGGACGAAGAGGAGCCACCGCAAGCTGCCGAAACAGCGGGGCCTGATCAACCGACGGAGACGCAGCCGAAGGCCCAGCCCGCGAGTTTCGCAGAGATCGGTGTCTTCGGTATCCTGCGCTTTTCTGTGAGTCTGCTCTCCGAAGCGGCCTGGATGGCCCTTGGCCTCATCGCGACTCCTACAGGGGAGACCCGGGAGGACCTCGCGCAGGCACGCATCGCCATCGACGCGCTCAGCGATCTGATCGCCCGGCTGCAGCCGGACCTGGACGCATCGGAGAAGCGCGAGCTTGAGCAGTTGCTGGCCAACCTCCGCGTCAACTTCGTCCAGCGCTCCGGATAGACGGGTTCTGCTACGTGTTGTCGGCAGACTGGCGAGGTCACGGGTGTGCTCGCCGTCCAGAGCACGGAACCCGTGACCTCTCTCTGAACGCCCGCGCGGGGCCCCGGCATCTAGACAGCGAGACCTCTGGGCGGCTGGCGGCGGTGCAACCATCGATGCACGCAGTTTGGTCCCTTTAGTGCCTTCGCCGGGGAATCCCCCGCAACAGGCAGGCAGCCGGATCACCCTTGGGTGGATCCGGCTGCTGTGGTTCTCGGGGAATTCGCCCGCGAGGCGGCTAACGCAGGTCGATCTCATCGGCGCCGGTGCGGCCGCCGAATGCCTGGTTCAGGATCCACTGCTCGCGGTACTTCGTGTAGCTCGGATCCACGGAGTGCCCCATGAGCGGGAAGACCATCATCTCTTTCGGACCCGGGATCACGTTGAAGGCCGAGTAGACGCTGGTGGCCGGACAGGTGCGGTCAACCAGGCCCACGGACATGAGCGTCGGGCAATGCACATACCGGGCGAAGTTCACCGCGTCGTAGTAGCCCGACGTGGTGCGAACCAGGTCGTCTACATCATCTGCCGGGATGAGCTGCGGCCAGCCTGAGGGTCTGCCGAAGAGCCTGCCGGTGTGGTCGCACAGGGCCGGTACATTGGCGGCAATTGCCGTCACGCGCGGGTCGAGACCGGCGGAGATGATGGACAGGCCGCCGCCCTGGCTTGACCCGGTGACGATCATGGTCTTCCCGTTCCAGTCGGCGCGGGAAGTCAGGTAGTCAATGGAGCGCATGCAGGCCGCGAAAGTGGTCAGGAAGTAGTAGCTGCGCTTGCTCTTCTTGCCCTTGTGCGGGTAGTTGCGCAGCTCGCCCTGCTTGAGTTCCTCGTAGCGTTCGGCGGGGAGATCGATGTCGACGTTGTGAGCGGTGATGCCCATGGCGATGAACCCGCGCTTCGCCCAGCTCACCCAGTCCGCGCCGATGGGGTAGACGCCAGCCGCGGGAACCGTGAGGATCGCCGGAAACGGGCCTTTGCCGTTGGGGACACCCAGCCACCCGTATACTCGGGTGCCCATGATGTTGCCCAGGTTGATCTTGTAGACCGTGGCATAGTCACTGGAGTTCTTCGGTGAGAGGGTAAGCTGCGGGTCCATCGGCACCCGGTCCAGCTTCTCACGGTTGTGCTGCCAGAAGAGCTTGAAGTCCCCGGGTTCCACGGCCGTGGGCTGGATCTTCTCCGCGTCGAAAGCCGCGCCGGCGTAGGCGGTGACGGGTTTGTCGCCGACCGTGGATGTGACCGTAAGCCGCAGGATCCCGGGCTCGTCCAGGGAGCCCTTGATGGCCACGGCGTCCGCACCAAACTGCCCCGTGCCGCTGGATAGCAATTTCGCGCCATCAATGCTCAGGTTGTACTCAAACTCGCCGCTTGTGACGGTCTGGCCTCCCTGCTTTGCATGAACGGCGAAAGTGGCTTCTTCACCAACGCTGTAGATCCCATCTGGCCTGTCCAGCGCCACGGTGATCTCAAGATCGGCGGCGAACGCAAAGCCCGCGACGCTCAGAAGCAGCACGCTCATGCACAGGGGGCGCAGGGTCTCTAGTCTCACTTGGCTGTACACCTCTTCCAGATCGTGTTACCGGCGACGGACCAAACCCCAGTATTATAATGCGTTTCGCCGCATGTGAACACCTTCTTGCGCCGCCCGGTTCATTCCAGGTCCGGGCCCGCGATGCGCTCGCCCTTCTGCTGCAACGCCTGGTCCTCGGGCTTGAAGGTGCCGTAGAACAGCACGTTGGTGTCCATCCAGGTGATGAGCCGCTCCAGTTCCGCCCCAGTCAGCTCCACGCCGTGGTGGCCCTCCCACAGCATGCGCATGAGGCCGCTGCCCCGGGCGCCGTACTGGTTCGGCTGACTGACCGCCTGGAGGCTCCCCTGGTCGGAATAGGGCACGCGTCTCGCCAGGGCATTGTAGGACACCGTGTAGTGCCCGTCGGGTTCGCCTGTGAGACGAACGCCTCCTCCGGGCTTCTCGCCACTGTGACAGCCAACGCAGGCACGATCCAGCACAGGCTGCACGAGAATCGGGTAGCTGAAGGGCTTCGAACCGTCCGGACCGGGCTTGATGGTGGACGGCTCTTTCTTCAGCGCCGCCATTCTGCGCACCGCCGGCGTGCTGGTCCTCGGCTCGTGGCAGCCCGCACAACTGATGGTCTCTCCCGGCTGCATATAGGTGAGACTGCGCATGACCTGGATCGCCTGCCCGCGTTCATCCAGCGCCTGGAAGCACACCGGGGTCCGCGCGGGCACACGGAACCACGCCGAGCCGTCCTCCTCTACTGGAACCGTGCCCAGCACTTGCTTGCCGGGAGCGCCACTGGGAACACCTACTGGCGGGCGGTCAATCCCCGGCGTCGACTTCGGCAGCACCTGGATGATCCGCAGGCTCCGCACCCGGTCGGACAGCGGCGGGTCCCCGGACTGCACATTCTGCAGGAGCACGGTTGCCCAGGCATCATCGCGAACCGCCTCGAACACCTCGGGCACCACCGGCGGCCGTTCCCTGGGTCTGAGAGGCGTGGGCCACAGGCTGGCGATTGTCAGGTCACGGTACAGCAGTTCCCGGTTGCCGAAAGCGTCCGCGAGATACAGGCCGAACATGTTGGGCGCATTGCCCTTGGGCTCACCGATCAACCTTTCGAAGCTGTACGCTGCGAGGAAGTACTTCTCGGAAAGTGGGAACGGACTGCGGAAACAGTGACCGGGCCAGCGCAGGTTCTCGGGGGTCGTCAATGGCTCGGCTTTCGCGGAATACCAGTGGGGCTCCACCTTGAACTCGCCTTCGGGGAAGGGCACTTCGGGGGTCAGGCGGGTCAATGGCGCGTGCCCATCCACCCCGGCGGCCACATCCACCAGGACTATCGACCCTGCCGTCATCGCGTGGTGGGCGGCGGCAGTCGCCATCACCCGCGGGGAACCGGGGATGGCCCGCGGCTCCCACACCCCCACGGGGTTGAACGTCTGGTTGCCATAGAAGATGGCCGGGCGTGTGCCGTCGGGTGCGGTGGTCCACAGTTGCTCGAAGAACACCGCATTGCGGTCCACGTAGTCCCACCGGGTGTAGGCGATTCGCCCGTCGTGGAGCACCGCCGGGTCCCACTCCTGGGTCTCATGCAGCGAGATCGGCATCGGGTCCGACCCGTCGGCGTCCGCGACCGTGAGGGTGTAGTTCTCGCAACCCGGGTACCCGCATCGGTGCCAGCCGCCGCGGCGGGTTGAGACGAAGACGATGCGCCCGTCCGGCAGATGTCGCGGCGCAAAGTCATCGTAAGGGCCATCAGTCAGCCTGCGCAGGCCGCTGCCGTCGGCGTTCATGGCATAGAGGTGGTAGTACCGCCCTGCCTGCCCGAGTATCGTGTTTTCCGGCGAAGTGTCGGCCTCGCAGAAGGCGAACAGCAGGTGGTCGCCAGTGTACGACACATCCAGGTTCTGCACGCTCCCCACGGGAAGCTGGCTGCCCGTCAGGTCGCGCACTTTCATGGATCGTCCCGGCTCGTCCAGCACAAACACTCCCCCGCCGGGCCGCGCGTATCTCCCATAACACTGGGTCAACTGGTGGCTGAATGCCCCGGGGACCTGCTTCACGAAGGCCAGCGGCCCCACATCCGCCAGGGGGTTCTTGAGCGCGATCTGGCGCTTGAGCAGATGCACACGCCGCCACAAGTCCAGGGCAGTGGCCTCATCCGGCTCAGCGGCGCTGAGAGCGGCGAACTCTCGCTCCAGTGCCCGCCAGCGCGAGGTTTCGTCGCGCAGGGACACGCCTGCTGCCCTGAGGTCGCGCAGCAGGTCGCCGCCGCGCTGCAGGCAGGTCTCGACAGCCTGCAGGGTGCTCACCGGGTTCCTGAGCGTCCCGACGCCGTCTTGCATGCGCCAGTCGGCTTCGATCAGCGCCTGCTCCATCGAGGGGCGCAATTCGGGCAGCGGGATCGGCGGCAAGTTCAAGGGCGGGTCGGGCAGCGCGATCCGCAGGGGCACCTCCCGCGCGGGGAGGATGAGGCGCAGGTCTCGCAGAACCACCCAGGCGCCGCGCGACATCCCGCGCATCTCCAGGGACACCTCAATGCGGCCGGAAGTTGGGAGGATCGCCAGTTCGAAGGCCCTGTCGTCGCCCCCGTGCCCCTGGAACTCCCGGCGCTCCCTCCCCGCGGACACGACTACCAGCGCCTGGCCTTCCTCAATCGCGGCCCGCGCCGCAATGCGCAGAGGCTCATTCACGTTGACCAGCGCCAGCCGCGCGGCCACCGTCTCTTCCGGTTCCAGAACCGCCTGCACCATGGGCGGGCCCTGCGTGAGCATGACCTGCGGGCCATCCGCGAGGGCAGCCACGCTCAGACCACAGTAGCTCGCGATTGCGGTCGCGGGCCTGCCCTGAAGTTCCAGACGAACATCCTCGACACCCATCACTCCGGCTGCGAGAAGTTCCACTTCGGCCAGACCGCAGGTCTGATATGAGTTGTAGGAGGTCAGGACCACGACTCGAAGCCACCGGGTCTTGCCCTCAGGCATGTTGATTTCGGCCCGGGCCAGGCTCTCGTCGGCCAGTTCGCCGGTAGCAATGCGCTGCCAGTCCTTGCCGTCGCTGGAGGTCTCCAGCGCAAACTCCCGGGTATGGTACATGTTCCCATGCCAGAAAGCCTGGTGCAGCACCACGCGGCGCAAATCAGTAGGACCGGCGAGTTCGAAAGTGATCGCAGTGGGCAGGTCGGTCTTGTCGCGGGAGTACCAGCATCCGCTGCCCTGCTCCAGGCTGCCGTCCACCGCCTTCTCTCCCCCGTACTCCGCGGCGAATGCGCTGTCGGCGACCACCTTCGTGCCGTAACTTGGCCCGGCAACGTTGACCAGAGACTGGTCGGCGTACAGGCCGATAGTCGTGAGGGCGAGCAGGGACAACGTGAGCGTCTGACGAAGCACTATGCGACCTCCCGCGCGACGGCTGGCATCTCCGGGGTGACAGTTCCCCTCCGGGCGCCTGCATCCCTCCGTCCGCGTGGAACCGAGACAATGGAGGTCCGCTCCCGTGAGACAGCAAAACCGCGCGCCAATCCTGATCGCCATTCTCGCCGTGTGCATGCTGGAGGCAGCCATGAGCAACCCCGAAGCCCCCGACTGGGTCCTGGAATCCGAACACGCCCAGTGGGCGCCCCGCGATTCCTGCGGCGAAGTGGTCCACGATGGCAAGATGTGGCTGATGGCCGGCTGGTTCGACTCAAACAGCATTGGCCCGCGGGATGTCTGGGCATCCGGCGACGGCGTCAACTGGACCGAGGTTACCCACGAAGCCGGCTGGCGACACGGAGACCTGCCCACCACGCTCACTTTCAACGGCCGCATGTGGTTCATGGGCGGCTGGTACAAGGGCAGGCTCGAAGGCGCCGGCGCGAGCAATGAGGTCTGGTCCTCCACAGACGGTTCGACCTGGGATTGCGTGACGCCGAATGCCGCCTGGAGCCCGCGCCTTGCCGCGGCCGCGGTGGAGTTCAAGGGGAGGATGTACCTGCTGGGCGGTATCGAGCAGTACTTCTTCGGCGATGACAGCCACCTGCGCAATGATGTGTGGGCCTCAGCGGACGGGGAAAACTGGGAATGCGTGACCGAGACTGCGCCCTGGGCTCCCCGCGCATATCACGCCGCAGTGGTCTTCAATGACCGCATATACGTCTTCGGCGGCGGCAATTACCTGCCCGGCTACAAGGCTTTCAATGACGTCTGGTGCTCAGAAGATGGCGCAAACTGGACCTGCGTTACCGAGCACGCGCCGTGGCACGAGCGCATCTGGTTCCAGGCCCTGGTTTACCGCGGCTGCCTGTGGCTCCTGGGCGGCTGGTCGAATGAACCCTCGCGCAACTGGAACGACGTCTGGTACACCGCGGACGGGGTGAACTGGAAGGAGTTCAAGACCAAGACCATCTGGTCCGAGCGCCACGAGCATTCCTGCTATGTCTTCGACGACCGCATCTGGCTGGTGGCCGGGAACGCCTGGCCGCTGGTCAACGACGTCTGGAGCCTGGGGCTGCCCCCGGACTGGGCGGGGCAGGAGTGACACATCATCACGCGAGGCAGACGATGCTCTACACATTGCCCTGGGCCATCCTGCTTTCCCTGCTGGTCGCAGCAACCTGTTCCGGGGACGACGACGCTGCCCGGCCTATGCGCAAGGTTTTCGCGCATTACATGGTCTGCATCCCCACGGCAGGCGGGGGAGCCACCATTGAGGACTACAAGCGGGAGATCCTCGAAGCCCAGAAGCGGGGCATCGACGGCTTCGCCCTGAACTGCGGCGGCTGGTCCCTGCGCGAACCCCACTACAAGGCGCGGACGCTGCTCATCTACGAAGCGGCGAAGCAACTGGGCACCGGCTTTCTGCTCATGATCTCCGCCGACTATGCCACCGGCCTGACCTTCGAAGAGACACGGGACATGGTCGCCACATTCCGCGATCACCCGAACCAGTTCCGCTGGGACGGGAAGCCGGTGCTCTCCACCTTCGCCGGCGAGGGTGCGGATAACTCTCACGGGAAGGAACTGATCGCGTTCCTCGACACGGAGTTTCCCGACGCAGAGGGCGGGCGCAATGTGGTGTTCGTGCCCTACTTCTACCCGAGGCCCAACATCACCGAGCAGCCGCGGCAGTCCCACGCCGACCAGGTCTTCGACACCTTCCCCGGACTGGATGGGTTCTTCTACTTCGGCGCGGCGGGCAACGGTGAAGAGCTCGCGCGCTGCAATGCTCTCCTGGCCGACAAGTGGGTGGGCGCGGGGAAGATCTTCATGGCATCGGTGACGCCCTTCTACCGGGGCTTTGGGGGTAATTACCGGGTGTACGAGACCCGGGGTTTCCAGGGCATGGCGCTGGAGTGGGAAGCGGCGATCCAGCACAACGCCACCTGGGTGGAGATCGTCACCTGGAATGACTGGGGCGAGGCCAGCTACGTGGCGCCCTTCGGCGAACCGGGCGACACAGAGCACTGGGGCGGCCACTGGGGGCCGATGCTGAACCACGTGGCCTATTTCGATGCCAGCCGGTACTACATCGACTGGTACAAAACCGGCTCTCCGCCGCAGATCAACCGCGACCAGGTCTTCTACTGCTACCGTCTGCACCCGAAATCCGTGGAGGGCCGCATCAAGCCCAACGCCGAAGAGAAGGGCAGACCGAGCCGCGCAGATGCCTTGCGTGACAGCGTCTTCGTCACCTGCTTCCTGAAGGCCTCGGCGACGCTTACGGTGTACAGCGGCGACACACGAGCAAGCTTCGACCTTGCCGCCGGGGTGCATCACCTGGAGACCCCGGCAGCCCTCGGTGAGCAGCGATTCGTTCTCGAGCGCGACGGCCAGGTCCTGCTGGACAAGACTGGCGAACACGCGATCAGCGAAGACGCGTGGAGCAACTTCAACACCTTCACGGGCAGTGCGCAAGGGGACTAGCGGGTGCCCCGTCTCCGTCGGCAGAATGATCGTCGAGCAGAGCGCCTCTGGATAAGCAAGGCACACACGTTCAGGGCGATTGTAGGAGCGGGCTTGCCCGCGACGTCG
>JAGPGE010000199.1 GCA_018056145.1 Armatimonadota bacterium | reverse complement strand
GCATCAGCCCACCGCCGGGCATCATCCCACCGCCGGGAGGAGGCCCTCCACCCGGAGGGGGTCCGGGCACGAACTGGGCCCAGGCCGGGATGACCGTCAGACAGACGACCACCGCCACCGTCACCAGCGTCCTCATGGTCACATCTCTCCTCGGAAGAGTTGAACGGCTGTAATGCTTACTTCGGCGGGAACCGAGCATCTCCTGCATCCCGCAATCCCCTGACCCAAATATAACCGCCGGACCCGTAGCGGGCCCGGCGATTAGTGTCAGCACACGACCAGGTGGGTCTGCAGGCGACTACCACTCGGTGTCGTAGTACCGCAGAGGGCCACCGCCGGAAATCGTCTTGCAATTGTTCTGCGCGAACCACTTGGAGTGACCGTCGGCGAAGGCAATGTTGGAACCATCATTGTGCCGCGCCTTGCCAATCGCGTCAGGGTTGGCCGGCGGGCAGCCACAGGGGAAGCCGCCATTGGCCCAGGCGACGCGCAGCAGCTTGGCCCGGGCAGGGAAGCTCAGCGACCAATAGCCGCCGATCCAGGTGCTGGTGCAGTCAGCCAGCACCACAGTCTCCGCCGGGTAGCTCATGCGCCCGATCTTGCAGCCGCCGCTGACATTGCCGACGAGTTCGCTGTAGCCATAGTCGATGTAGGTGCTGTTGCTGAAGTTCGGGTCGAAGTCGATCCAGGACTGGTGTGTGTTGTGCCAGGCGAGTTCGCTGGAAGGGCACACGTAGAGTTGGGTGTTCTTAACGTACGGGTAAATGCCGCCCCACCAGGTGCAGGAGTTGGGCTGTCCGCTGTTACCCTCCCCCCAGTAGTAGGTCGGGAACTTCTCGTCGTAGTCCTGCGCGTACATCACAAGGCCAAGCCCAAGCTGCTTCGTGTTCGACAGACAACTGCTCTGACGGGCTTTCTCACGTGCACGAGCGAACACGGGGAACAGGATCGCCGCCAGAATGGCGATGATCGCGATGACGACCAACAGCTCGATAAGAGTGAAACCATTGCGACCGGCTCTCATCTGGACCTCTCCTTTCGTCTGCCTTAACAGATCTGTCCGTACCTGGCCACTCTACGTCCGCGATAGCCGCGGTGTCAAGGGCTTCCCCTGACAACCCAGGTTGTCAAGAGGTTCGCGGGCGCCCGCGGGGAATCCTTCAGTCTCTGTCAGGAAAAACCACAGGAGTTCTACCGATGGAATACCGACAACTCGGCCGCAGTGGAATGCGCGTATCCACCCTCTGTCTGGGCACCATGAACTTCGGGGCAAGCGCCGACGAATCGACTTCTACCCTCATGGTCCACCGGTCGCTCGAAGCGGGCATCAACTTCATCGACACCGCCGACGTCTATGGCCGCGGGGTGTCCGAGGAGATCACCGGCAAGGCCATCGCGGAGAGCGGCCGGCGGGACGAAATCGTCCTTGCCACCAAGGCCGTTGCCCACATGGGCAAAGGCCCCAATGACCATGGCGCCAGCCGCTATCACCTTGTCCGCGCCTGCGAGGCCAGCCTCAAGCGCTTGCGGACCGACCGAATCGACCTGTACCAACTGCATATTGTGGACCTGACCACGCCGCTTGATGAGATCCTGGAAACCCTCGACATCCTCGTGAAGCAGGGGAAGATCCTGTACTGCGGCACCTCCAAGTGGCCGCCGACGCTGATCATGGAGGCTCTCGGGATCGCCGACCGCAGGGGCCTGCCCCGTTTCGTCAGCGAGCAGCCGCCCTACCAGATGCTGGATCGCGGCGTGGAGACGGAACTGGTCTGGATGTGCCTGCGCCAGGGCATCGGCATCATTCCCTGGGGACCGCTGGCATACGGGCTGCTCACGGGGATGTACCGCAAGGGCCAGACGCCCCCGGAAGGCCACCGATTCTCCACGGCCGGACCGGATCACAATCGCTTCACACCCCAGGCCCTGGACGCCGTGGAGGAGTACCTGAAGCTGGTTGAGGAGAAGGGCTGCAACCTCCCCGAATTCGCCCACGCATGGCTTATCAGCAGGCCCGGGGTGACATCCGCGATCATCGGCCCGCGCACTGAAGAGCACCTGGAATCGGCGCTGAAGTCCCTGGAGATCGAGGTGACCCCGGATGACGTGGCGCGGGTGGATGCCATCGTCCCTCCGGGAACTTGGGTGAGCGACTTCTACCACGGAAATGTCTACGGGCCGCTGGTGAAGAACCCGTACCGCAACGCGTAGCCAGCCAAAATCGGTGACTGCAGAATCGAGGGACTGGCATCCGACCTCGAGTCTCACCCGAACTCGGTGCCTGTACCCGATTCCCGCCTTTCCTCACACGCACCCCGGGTGTCTTGTGTCTGTGTGTGGGGCCCCGTCATCTGGGCGGCGATGACACCCCACACCTGACACACCGCGCCACCGTTGGCCTTTGCCGGCACGCGTTCCCCTACCCGATCAGCTCCGCCAGTCTCACCGGACATCCGCCGCGCTTCACCGACTCATACCCTGCCACCGACACCGCGAGACTCGCAACGCCCTCGTCATACGGAATTCCCGCCGGGCGTCCCTGGAGCACCGCGTCGATGAAATCCTTCTGAACGTAGGTCGCCCAGTCATCCGGCGCGTTCAGGTCGCCCTCGGTGTCCCCCGCGAAACTCGCGCTGGCCCCGTTGATGGTAACGATCAGCCCGTCGCAGACAACTTTGAAGCCCACGTCCCACTTGGCCTGCGGCACAATCGAGCAACTCAGCGTGCCCAACGCGCCATTGTCGAACTGCATGATCAGCGCGGTGGTGTCCGGGATCTCGAACACCTCCGAGTACTTCAGCAGGCCCTCCGGTTCATATCCGGCGGGGATGTCGGTCCAGTTGCGCACGGTGGCGGTGGCCCCGGTGACGCAGCAGACTTCGCCCGCGAGGAACCGCGCCAAGTCCAGCATGTGCGTCGCCTGCTCGATGAGCTGCCCGCCGCCCAGTTCCATCTTCGGCCACCATCCCGGCGAGGGCAGGCCCGGCATGTAGTAGTGCGCCTGGATCATGGCGGGGGTGTACTTGCGCATCATGTCCCGCACCTGCACCAGCGGCGGGGAGAAGCGGAACATGTAGCCCACCTGGGTGATGACGCCGCTGTCCCGCACCGCTTTCGCAACCCGGTTCGCGGTAGCCATGTCCACCGCCACCGGCTTCTCAACGAAGAAGTGGATGCCCCGCTTGCAGGCTTCCTCCTCGATCTCCCCGTGGGCGAATGGCGGGGTGCAGATGATCACCGCATCGGGCTTTTCGGCTTCATACAGCTCCACCGCATTCGCGTACACGTTCCCGCCGTACTGCTCGGCGGCCCGTGTCGCGCGCTCCACGTCCACATCGCAGTAGGCCACCATCTCCACGTCCGGGTTGCTGTTCGCCTCATTCAGATGCCGCCGGGCGATTCCGCCCACGCCGATGAAACCGACCTTGATGGACATTGGGGTTCTCCCTGGTTGAGTGTTCGCGGTCCGTATGGTGGGCCTCTTCTCCGCCAATGCAGGTTGTCCTCCGTCCCGCTCGAAGGTCACTCGCGCACCTACGCCGAATTCCATCTGCAAAGCCCAGCGCCCTTCACAGGAGACCCTTCCCATGCTCGCCCGACTCCTCGCCGCCGCTGTCTGCCTCTTGCCGCTCGCCGCCTTCGCCCAGACTCTCGCTCCCGACAACGGCGCCTTCGTCTGGCGCGATGGCAGCGAGTTCATCCGCTTCGACAAGGGCCGCTGGACTGCCGGCATCGACGGCGCCCGAAGTCTGTCGTGGCATGTCTTCCTCTGGCACGATGACTGGAAGTACGAGACCATCACTGGCGGCACGATTGAGGCCGGTCCCGAGCTTCAGCCCGACGGCTCCGTCACCATGTCCGGGAAGTTCTCCGCGAAAGAGGACTCGCCGCCCATGCTCTACTCGCTGGCCATCACTCCGGAGGAAGGCGGCGTGCGGGTGCACTACGAGTTCCGCAAGTCCGGCCCGCTGAAGCTCTCCAGACCCGGCGTCCTGCTCCACCTGTCCGGCGACCGCAAGGCCTTCAGCGGGGAGGAGCGGGTCTGGGCAGATCCCTCGCGCAACGGCGCCATCGCCAGCTTCCCCGGCGGCACAGCAAAACGCTTTCTGGTGGAACTCGACGGCACCCGCAGCCTGGAACTGGGCTTCGCGAAGTTCGCCGCGGTGGACAGCGAGGGCAACCCGAACGCCCACATCTTCCGCCTGAACTTCCTGCCGGGCGACTTCCCCGAAGACCAGACCGCGGTGGGTGAGTACACGATCCGCTTCGCTGACATGCCCGCGAGTTTCCCCGGGCAGGTATTGCCCTCCGCCGAACCCCTGGCGATCCGTTCCGTGACACCCTCGGCCGCGCAGATTCCAGTGTACGAGAAGCTCGAACTGGACGTAGACCTGGGCGCCACATACGACAATCCGTATGACCCGGAGGACGTGGCGCTGGACGCGATCTTCACCAGTCCCTCGGGCAGGCAGTTCGCGGTGCCGGGCTTCTTCATGGTGGATCAGGAGCGCACGGTGCAGGACGGCGTCGAGATCATCACCCCGCGAGGAAATGGCTCGTGGAGGGTGCGCTTCGCGGCGATGGAGCAAGGCCGGTACACGTGGCAGCTTTCCCTACGCGACCGCACCGGCGCCGTCACCGGCGGCGAAGGGTCTTTCGAGGCCACCGCACCCGATGCAAGGGGCTTCGTGCGCGTGAGCAAGGCCGACCCCCACTTCTTCGCCTTCGACAATGGCGAGGGGCACTACTGCATCGGACATAACCTGCCCATCTACCACACATCGGGCCAGCTTGCCGATGAGGCCATGCGCAAGTTCGCCGCCGCGGGGGAGAACTGGAACCGCTGGTGGATGGCCTCCTACGGCATAGGAATCGAGTGGGAGAGCCGCCTGGGGTGGTACCGCCAGGACAACGCGGCCCGCGTGGACCTCGTGCTGGACTGGGCCCGCGACCTCGGCCTCTATTACATGATGTGCATGGATACCCACCAGGACTTCCGCACCACCGGCTGGGACCGGAATCCCTTCAACAAGGCCAATGGCGGCCCGTGCGAAAAAGCCGGCGAGTGGTTCACCAACGAGGAAGCCCGCGAGTTTTACCGCAAACGCCTCCGCTATACGGTTGCGCGTTGGGGATACAGCCCCAACGTCCTGTGCTGGGAGTTCGGCAACGAGTTTCAGGGTTGGGCGGACTCAACCGAGGCCATGCAACTCGAATGGCACCGGGAGATGTCCGAGCACCTCGCGGCCATCGACCCCTTCGACCACATGATTACCACCAGCTTCTGGGGCGGCACCGGGCCCGAGGCCTTCTGGCGGTTGCCGAACATGGACATCGTCCAGACCCACTGCTATACAAACACCGACGACAATGTGGCGCCGGAGATCCGAAGGTACTGCATGGACCAGTGGACGAAGTTCGACAAGCCCCACATCTTCGGCGAGTTCGGCATCCGCAGCCACAGCAGCACCGCGGATAAAGACCCCGAAGGCTGGGGCATCCACAATGCCTTGTGGGCGGGAATGGCCAGCTTCTGCGCAGGCCCGCCCATGCCCTGGTGGCACGAGAGCTACATCGAACCGCTGGACCTGTACTTCCACTTCACCGCCCTGCGCAACTTCACACAGGACCTGCCTTTCGGCACTGCCGCTTGGGAGCCGCTCCAGGTGGAGTCCGTGGACTACGCCGACCCGAACCACGTGCCCGAGGCGTCCGACATCAGCATCACCCCGGTCTCGGTCTGGGGCAAGCCGGAGCACAATGTGTTCCGCATTCTGCCTGACGGGTCCATCGAAGGCGACGGCCGGCCCCAGCAGCTTCTCCACGGCATCGGCCACGCGGACCTGAAGAACCCGCCCAGTTTCGTGGTGCATTTCCCCTCCGACGGCCAGTTCGTCGTGTCCGTGAACAATGTCTCCAACTCAGGCCTCCTGCGCATCTGGGTGGACGGCGAACAGAAGGCGGAGATTGACCTGCCTTGCGGCGAGGGCCTCGGCAAGAGCAGCGTATTCCGTCCCCAGTGGACGCTGTGGGAGACCACCTACGACCAGGACTTCGCAGTAGGTGTGCCCGCCGGAATCCACACGATCCGGGTCGAGAACTTCGGCAAAGACTGGGTCCGCGTGGTCGCCTACCGGTTCACGGGCTGCAAGATCATCGACAAACCGAACCTGCTCGCATGCGGGATGAAATCCGATGAGGTAGCGGTGCTCTGGGTCCAGAACCTGCGCAGTTCGTGGTTCAACCACGCGGGCAATGGCGAAGTGGGTAAGGTAGACCCGAGCGTCATCACACTGTCCGGCCTGCCCGACGGCGAGTACACGATGCAGTGGTGGGACACGTGGAAAGGCAACCCGCGGGGCACGGACCAGGCGACGGTCGAGAATGGCAAACTCATCCTGAACATGCCCGAACTGGAGACCGACGTGGCGCTCAAGATCAGGCCGTCGAGGGGATAGACATTGGGGTTCGCTCATGGTATTGTGAAGAACACATGGAGCGGGCGCTCGCCCGCTCCATGTACTTGTGCACGATCACTCGAAGCAGGAGGCCTGTCTTGAAGCGCGGTTTCACGTTGATTGAGTTGCTGGTCGTGATCGCGATTATCGCCATTCTGGCCGCGATCCTCTTTCCCGTCTTCGCCCGAGCCCGTGAGAAGGCCCGTCAGGCAAGCTGTTCGTCGAACTTGAAGCAGATCGGCCTGGGAATGGCCATGTACCTGAGCGACTACGACGAGATGTACCCCAACCGCAACATGGTCTGGCTCGATGGTTCCGGAGGCCTCACCGACTGGGGCATTCTCGAGCCGTACATCAAGAACAACCAGATCTGGCGCTGCCCCAGCGACGCTAACGTCGTCGTGGGCTACGGCGTGACCTGCGCCTTCTTCCGCCGCTCCGACTGGTCGCCGCCCGTGCAGGCCATGGCTCAGGTCGTCGCGCCGGCAGAGAAGATCGCCATGTGGGACGCCAACGCGTCCATCCTGCATTACCCCAAGTGCGGAAACAGCGGCGCAGCCTGCCATGACGGGAACATCTCCGCGCGCCACAATGAGGGCGCCAACTGCCTGTTCCACGACTGGCATGTCAAGTGGCTGAAGGAGTCCGAGATGCGCAAGACCACCGCCAACTACGCCGCAACCACGAACCCCGGCTAAAGCAGCAACCCGACTGACGCGTCCAACGGTCCCCCGGTGATCATCTCCGGGGGACCGTTCCTCTGTATAGAGAGGTTTCCCGGCCCGTCTCGCGGAAATCATTGCCATTCGCGGCCCGCTATCTCGAGTCCAGGAGCCCAGGACCGTGACCCTCCAACGACGCCCCATCTCTCTCGCTGCAACTCTCTGCGCCATGTCTCTGCTCCCTGCCCTCGCGCAGGTTGAGAAACCGTCCGCCCAGGCCGTGCGTGCAGAATCGCCGATCACTATGGACGGTGTCCTCGATGACGCCGTCTGGCAGGCTGGCGACTGGCAGACCGGCTTCACCAGCGCCGCCAATACTGAGGACAACCGGGGCAATCCGAAGCCCGCGGACATCCAGACCCGGTTCAAGTCTGCCTTCGACGATCAGTTCCTCTATGTCGCCGTGGAATGTGACGAGCCCAGCCCCAGCGGTATCCGCGCCTCCATCACCGACCACGACGGCACGGTCTGGGCGGATGACTGCATCGAAATCTTCTTCGACCCCGCCGGCGAGGGACGCTACTATCACCACTTCCTGATCAACACCCTTGGCGCATGGTATGACGACTATGGCGCGGATTACGGCCTCGTGCACGCCAAGCTCTGGGACTGCGCAATCCAAACCGCTGCGAAGATCGATGTGGAAGCCCGGAAGTGGACCGTCGAGGTCGCTATTCCCTTCGGCGGTCTGAACCTGTACGAGGACGCCGGGCCTGACTGGTCCTGGAATGTCACCCGCGAGCGCCATGCGGGCGGAGCCCTTGAGCTGTCCTCCTGGAGCCCCCTCAAGGGTAACTTCCACGCACCGAAGCTATTCGGGACGCTGAAAGGCATCGACGTGGATTTCCGCCGCTTCGCCTTGCCCGTATCCGACGTCACCTCCGTTGTCTCCCGCGCCGGAAGCGGCGTCAACACCGTGGCGATCTCGGCGCAGGTGGGCAATGACTCCGGCGCCGAACGCCGCCTGATCGCCTCGGCCGGGCTGTTCGGCAAGCAGGAGGGAACCGTGAGAACCGAGCCATTCACCGTTCCCGCCGGAGGCAAGGTCACTATCAGCCTCACCGAACTCAAAGTCCGATCGAGCCTCCCCGGCGCAAGTTTCCTCATCGAACTGCGCGACGAAGAGACGGGCAAGATCGTGAAGTCAATGGTGAAGCGTCTCGAGGCCGACTACCGGCCGGTCACTCTCTCGGTCCTCCAGCCCTGTTATCGCGACAGCATCTACGCAACCGAGGACATCCGCGAGATCATCTTCCGCGTGGCACTCGCGCCTGATGTGGAACGCGAGGCCGCATCCCTGCTTTTGAGCCTCAAGGCCGAGGGCGGCGAGACGGTCATTTCGCGCACGGTCCCGGTTGCCGCTGCCGATGAGCCGCTGCGACTTCCAGCCGCCGACCTCGCAGTGGGCAGGTACTCACTGGCAGTCGAGGTGCGCGACGCAGCCGGCACTGCCCTAAACAGCGCCGAACGCACCATCAACAAGCTCCCGCCGCCTGATTCCGGCAACGAAGTGCGCATCGACGAGCACGGCAACATCCTGGTCAACGGCGAGCCGTGGATCGGCATCGGCTGGTACGGGAGCGTTCCCGTCGAAGACCCGCGAGCAGACGTGGTGGCCCTGCAGAACCTGAACATCCCCGTCGTGGTGCGACCGCCGGAGACCAAGTCCATCAGCGAGCCCTTCGACCGGAACGGCATCTACTCGGTGGTCTCGGTCGAGAACGGGCGCCTGTACTACAGCTTCGACCTGTGGCGCCAGTCTGAGCGCGAGAAAGGCGAGCGCATCCAGCAGGAGCTCAAGGAGCTTCCCGCGCCCAGCGAGATGACCGAGGGCTATCTGCGGCAACTCATCGACTGCGTGCGCGGCGAGCCCGGGCTGCTTGGCTACTACATCGC
>JAGPGE010000198.1 GCA_018056145.1 Armatimonadota bacterium | reverse complement strand
GATCGTGGTAGCTCAGATGGCGCCCTCCGTGCGCGCGGCGATCGGCGAGTGCTTCGGCCTGGAGCCCGGCAAGGCCTGGGAGGGCGAGTGCTTCGCGGCAATGCGCCGAATGGGCATTGATGTTGTTTTCGACACCCAGTTCGCGGCAGACCTCACCATCATGGAAGAGGCTGCGGAGTTCGTGGAGCGCTTCAAGTCCGGGCACCTGCCGAACATCACCTCGTGCTGCCCGACGTGGGTCAAGTACTGCGAGCAGTTCCACCCGGATATGATGCAGTACCTGTCCTCGGCCAAGTCGCCCATGAGCATGCAGGGGGCGGTCACCAAGACCTACTGGGCCGAGAAGATGGGCATCGACCCCCACCGGATCTTCTCGGTGGCGTTCATGTGCTGCACCTGCAAGAAGTTCGAGGCCGAGCGCCGCGAGCTGTTCGTGGAAGGCATGCCCGCCGTGGACAAGGTCTGCACTACTCGCGAGTTCGGCTGGCTCATGAAGCACATGGGTATTGACTTCCTGAATCTTCAGCCGGAAGAGCCGGATAACCCGATCGGGTCTTCTTCCGGCGCGGGCGTCATTTTCGGCGCCACCGGCGGAGTGACCGAGGCCGCCCTGCGCACGGCCTACTGGATGCTGTTCGACGAGGAGTTGCCGGATGACGGCATCGACTTCTACGAGACCCGCGGGATCGATGGCGTGCGCGAGGCCTGGTTGGACCTGAAAGGCAATAAGGTTCACATCGCCATCGCCAGCGGGCTTGGCAGCGCGAACAAGCTGCTGGATCGGCTCCGGGCAGGGGAGGAGTTCCACTGGATCGAGATCATGGGCTGCCCGGGCGGTTGCATCGGCGGGGGAGGTCAGCCATACGCGGGCGCCAATGCCATCCCGCTGGACAAAGAGGCGCTCAGGAAGCGCGCCAGCGCACTGTACAACCTGGATGCCGAACGCACCATCCGCAAGTCCCATCTCAACCCGGACATCCAGAGGTTGTATGAGGAATACCTCGGCAAACCCATGAGTGAGAAGGCGCACCATTTGCTTCACACGCATTACCACGCGCGGCTGCCCGTGGGCATCCGGCCGCAGGAGGCGCAGCACGAATAATGCGGTACCAACGCCAGATACTTGACACACCCCAGTGGTGGAAGGAACTGGACGAGTATATCGAGGACCAGAAGCAGCGGAATCCGGGTCACGTCCAGAGCGGCCTGATCCAGGTCCTGCACCACGTGCAGAACAAGTTCGGCTATGTTCCCGAGAAGGCGATCAACCATGTGGCGCAGTCTCTCGGGGTGCCGTCCGTGTACGTCGAGGGAGTCGCCAGCTTCTACTCCTACTTCTCGCTGGAGCCCAAGGGCAACTACAGCATCAGCGTGTGTCTCGGGACAGCCTGCTACGTGCAAGGCAGCCAGGCCGTCCTGGACGAGTTCTGTCGGTTGCTCGACGTGAAGCCGGGAGAGACCACCGCGGACGGCCTGTTCACGCTGGCGGAAGCCCGTTGTCTGGGTGCTTGCGGCCAGGCTCCGGTCGTCATGGTCAATGAGCGTGTCCATGCCCGCGTGAAGCCGGAAGATGTTGGCGACATCATCGCGTACTACAACGCCGAGGCGCAGGCAAGCGCCGAAACGGTGGAAGCCTAGAGCCGACGCGCAACCTGCCCGGCTGAACCGCGAACATCGGCCGGGCGGCCGGCGGGAGATCTGACTCCCGTCGCAGGTTACCGGCCAGGGAAAGACCCGCTACCCGGAGAGAACAAACAATGAGCGACCAGGCCAAGAAGATACTGATCGTTGACGACGACGTGGACTTTATCCAGGCTAACAAGGTGGCGCTGGAATCCATGGGATTCGAGGTCATCACGGCCACGGACTCCAGGCAGGGCGTAGAGCTGGCCGCGCAGGAAAAGCCCGACCTGATCACGCTGGACCTGATGATGGAGAAGATGTACTCGGGTTTCTCGGTGGTCGAGGCCCTGAACGCGCACGAGGAGACCGCGGGCATCCCCATCATCATGATCTCGGCAGTTACCACCGAGACCGGATTCCGCGTGGATACTGGCGGCCAGAAGCCCGAATGGCTGGACGTCGTGGAGTTCGTGCACAAGCCCATCGACCCTGTTGACCTTGCCAAGAAAGTCGCAAGCATTCTCGAAGGAAAGAGTTGAGCACAGCGCCATGTCAGTGCTTGAAGGTCTGAACAAGCTGGTTGAGAAAGCCAAGCCTGTGGTCAAGCAGGTTCCTGACAAACCGCAGGTGCTCTTTGGCGTGGCGACGTGCGCCCTGGCCGCTGGCGCCCAGGCCACTGAGGACGCCATGCTGGAGGCCCTGGAGGAAGCGGGGCTGACCGGCAAGGTCGACGTGGGGCACGTCGGCTGCGTTGGCGGCTGCTACCTGGAGCCACTGGTGGAGATTCGCGAACCCGGCAAGGCGCCGCGGATGTATGTCAAGGTTGACGCGAAGATGGCCGCGGAGATCGTCAAGCGCGATCTCGTCGGCGGAGAGCCCATCTCCGAGTGGCTCCTGGGCGGCGGCGCGGCAACTGAGCCCGTGGAGCAGGACGATGCGCCGGAGATCATCAACCGTTTCACCCGCGAGTGGAGCCATCTCGAGTACTTCCGGCGCCAGTTGCGAATCACATTGCGCAATGTGGGCCGCGTGGATCCGGAGTCTCTGGACGACTACCTGTCCGTGGGCGGCTACCGGGCCTTGGCCAAGGTCCTTGACGAAATGACCCCGGACGACGTAATCGCGACCCTGAAGACCTCCGGTCTGCGCGGTCGCGGTGGCGCGGGATTTCCCACCGGCATGAAGTGGGACTTTACCCGCAAGGCAAAGGGTGAAGAGAAGTTCTTCATCTGCAATGCGGATGAGGGCGACCCGGGCGCATTCATGGACCGCAGCACCCTTGAGGGCGACCCGCACTCGGTGCTGGAAGCCATGATCATCGGCGGCTACGCCATCGGTGCGAGCCAGGGCTACATCTACGTGCGCGCCGAGTACCCGCTGGCCATCCGGCGGCTCGAGATCGCCATTGACGCCGCGCGCAAGGCGGGGCTTCTGGGCGAGAACATCCTGGGTTCCGGGCACAGCTTCGACATCGAGTTGCGCCTGGGTGCGGGAGCATTCGTCTGTGGCGAAGAGACCGCGCTCATGGCGTCCATCGAGGGCAAGCGCGGCATGCCCCGGCCCCGGCCCCCGTACCCCGCCGAAAGCGGCCTTTGGGGCAAGCCGACCTGTATCAACAACGTGGAAACGCTTGCCAGCATTCCGGCGATCATCTTGCTGGGTGGCGAATGGTACGCGTCGGTGGGTACCGAGAAGTCCAAGGGCACCAAGGTTTTCGCGCTGGCTGGAAACGTGCAGAACACCGGCCTCGTCGAGGTGCCGATGGGTGTCAGCCTGCGCGAGGTCATCTTCGACATCGGCGGTGGGATCCCCGGCGGTCGCGAGTTCAAGGCCGCCCAGACCGGTGGGCCCTCCGGCGGTTGCCTGCCGGCGTCCTCACTGGACACCCCAATCGATTACGACTCGCTGCGCGAGGCCGGGTCGATCATGGGCTCGGGCGGTCTCATCGTCATGGATGACCGGAACTGCATGGTGGACATCGCCAAGTTCTTCCTGACGTTTACCCGGGACGAAAGCTGCGGCAAGTGCACTCCGTGTCGCGAGGGCACCAAGCGCATGCTGGATATCCTCGAACGGATCACCAACGGTGAGGGTGAGGAGAAGGATTTCGAGCGCCTGAAGCGTCTGTCGGACGTCTGCAGCCGTGGCGCCCTTTGCGGATTGGGGCAGACCGCTCCGAATCCCGTAAGCAGCACTCTGCGCCATTTCCGCGACGAGTATGAGGCGCACATCAGGGACCGGATCTGTCCGGCCCATGTCTGCCAGGCGCTTGTGCAGTACACGATTGACGTCGAAAAGTGTGTCGGCTGCGGTCTGTGCCGCCGGGCATGCCCCGTGCAGTGCATCAGTGGCGAGCCGCGGAAGCCGCACTTCATCGACCAGGAGCGGTGCATCCAGTGTGGGGCATGCTTCCAGGCATGCAAGTTCGACGCCGTCGCGAGGCGATAGGTACTCTGAGGGCTGAACTTCGGGAGCCCGGCGAGTGAGGCGGACGAAATGACCGCCAAGGCAGAGGCGCGCGGGCAGGAGGTAGTCTTCTGCGAGAGCGAAGGCTATGAGAAAGGCTATCTGGACGCCTGCCAGGCGTGCCATGGTTGGGAGATCCAGTACTTTGACCGGACTGCGAACGAGTTACCGGATGAAGTGCGCGAAACGGTGTCCGTCTTGTCGTGCTTCATCCGGTCTCGCATCAGCCGGGAGTTCATCGAAACCTGCCCGAACCTGAAGCTGGTCGCGACGCGATCAGCAGGCTACGACCATATCGATTTGAAGGCCTGCCAGGAGCGGGGCGTTACGGTCTGTAACGTCCCGCAGTACGGCGAAAACACGGTGGCGGAGCACACCCTGGGCCTCATCCTCACGCTGTCGAGGCATGTCTACGAGGGTGTGGACAGGGTCAAGCGCGGTAACCTGGGGCTCGACGGGCTGCTCGGGTTCGACCTCCATGGCAAGACCCTCGGGGTTATCGGAGCAGGCCGGATCGGCTTGCGGGTCGCGCGGTTCGGTGTCGCTCTGAACATGCGCGTGCTCGCGTATGACCTCCGCCCCAATGACCTGCTCGCGGAAGTCGTGGGATTTGAGTACCGGGATCTGGACGGGCTGTTGAGAGAGTCAGACGTGGTCAGCGTCCACGTACCGCTGATGCCGGCGACGCAGCACCTGCTCGATGCAGAGCGTCTGGCACTGATGAAGCCCACCGCGGTGCTTGTGAATACTTCGCGCGGAGGCATCATCGACAGCCGCGCGTTGCTCGATGCGCTGAACCAGAACCGTCTCGCGGCCGCGGCCCTGGACGTTCTCGAGAACGAGGATGTCATCACTGAGGATCGGGTCCTGACCCGGGATCTTTCGTTAGAGAAGCTGCAGCTTGCGGTGGAGTCCTACCAGCTCATCCACCACCCACGGGTTCTGGTGACACCGCACATGGCCTTCTACAGCCAGGAAGCGCTGCAGCGGATCGTGACCACCACTGTCGAGAACATCGCCGGGTTCGCCGCGGGCTCGCCCGCGAATGTGGTGGCGTCGCCCGCCTGAACGTGTGCGGAACGGCAGACCCGAGCATAGGCCAACTGCTGTCGGAGACCGTACCAGCGGTTTGTGATCGAAGCACAGGGCCGTTGCCACGCAAACTCTGGAGCAAAGTGACGATGAGAGCGCCGATCGATGGCGCAATTAGCGGAGAGATGCTTAGGGCGCGCTACGGGGCGTCCGCTTCGGAATCACGCCCTCACGAGCCGGGCTTCCATCACATCCTCGTGGTGGATGATGAGGCTGGCATCCGCGACGGCAGCAAGCGCATTCTCACCGCCGAAGGCCACGTGGTCCTGCTCGCGAGTTCGGGTGAAGAAGGGCTGCAGACCCTGGCAGCCAACCCGGATATCGATGTAGCCCTAGTCGACCTGAACATGCCCGGCATTGACGGACTGGAGTTCCTCAGCCGGGCCGCGGAGATCGCCCCGGAGACCGTCTGTGTTGTGGTCGCCGAGTACGCCTCCCTGGACACCGCCATCGAGAGCACGAAGCGCGGCGCCTACGACATCCTCACCAAACCCTTCACCTCTGACCAGCTTGTTCGCGCCGTCAACAAGGCCCTCGCGGGGGCCCACCTGCTCCGCGAACGCAATCGTGTTCAGGAGCAGAAGGACCTGCGCATGCTCGAGGTTGCCACGGAGCAGTCGCGCCTGCGCACGATCATCAACTGCATGAACGACGGCGTGATCGTGTGCAACGCGGAGCGGAAGCTGGTGCTGTACAACCCTGCGGCGCTGCGAGTGCTCACCAACGTGGACCCTGGGCAGTGCGTGCTTGAACTGTCCGACGCCATCCGGCATGAGGAACTGGTGGGCATGATCAACCAGGCCTCGGCTGACCATAGCCGGTTGTCGCGCGAGTTGGAGCTTCACAACGGCAGCTCCAGTTACTGGCTTCTGGCGGACGTTGCCCCGGTTGCGGACGAGCGGTCTGGGCAGTTCATGGGCACCGTGACAGTGTTGCGGGATATCACGAAGATCAAGAAGGTCGAGGAACTCAAGGCCCAGTTCGTCAACATGGTGGCGCACGAACTGCGGGCTCCGCTTTCGGCGGTGAGTGGCTACCTGTCGGTCATGCTCGAGGGCATGGTCGCCGATCCGGCGAAACAGCGCGAGATGCTGAGCCGCTCGAACGAGCGCATCAAGGCGCTGCTGGATCTGGTGACCGACCTGCTGCATGTGTCCCGCATGGAAGCGGGCACGGTGAGCCGGACTATCACCGGCCAGCAGATCCCCGAACTGCTGCATGACGTCGCGGCGCTGATGCAGCCCTTGGCGGACGACAAGAAGGTAACCATCTCCGTCAGCGCCCCGAAGGAACTGCCGCGGGTTGAGGCCGACCGCGAAGAGCTCATCCGCCTGTTCAACAATCTTGTCAGCAACGCGATCAAGTACAACCGCGAGGGCGGGGCCGTTATCCTCCAGGCCGCGCAGGACGGCCACTATGTGCGGATATCGGTGCAGGACACCGGTATCGGCATCAGCAACGAAGGCCTGGAGCGGCTATTCACCGAGTTCTTCCGCGAAAAGCGCCCGGAAACAGCGTACGTGACCGGCACGGGTCTCGGCTTGAGCATTGTCAAGCGCGTGGTGGACTTCTACCACGGGAAGATCAAGGCGACGTCGGAGCTCGGCCAAGGCTCCACTTTCACCGTCTGGCTCCCTTTCAGGTACGAACCGGAGCAGGCCGCACTCGACGAGTCAACAGGAGACCCCCCGTGCCCCGAGACCTAGACATCCCCGATCTGGCGAGTCCTCGGCTGACACCCGCGGACCTTGTCCCGCTGATCCGGGCGCGCGGCGAGCAGGCCGAAGCGCTGCGTGACCGCGCGGACCACTTGCGCCGCAGGACAGTGGGCGACTCGATCCATCTCCGCGGGATCATCGAGTTCTCCAGCTACTGCCGCTGCAACTGCGAATACTGCGGGCTGCGCGCGGACAACCCGAGCGCGGTGCGATACCGGCTCACCCCCGATGAAGTCCTCGAGGCCTGCGAAGTGGTCAGTTCCTTCGGGTTCGGCACGGTTGTGCTCCAGTCGGGTGAAGATCCGTGGTGGACCGCGGAGCGTCTCGCAGACGTGATCGTGCGCATCAAGCGGGACACCGGGCTGGCTATCACGCTATCCGTGGGAGAACGGGACGAGGAGGACTACCGCGTCTGGCGTGAGGCCGGCGCGGACCGCTATCTCCTGCGGCATGAGACCGCAGACCCAGAGCTTTACGCGCGGCTGCATCCGGGCGCGAGCTTCGAAGCCCGGGTGCAGTGCATGCACGTGCTGCGCGGGCTGGGCTACCAGGTGGGCGCGGGAAGCATCGTCGGGCTGCCCGGACAGACCTGGGAAGCGCTGGGTCTCGACCTGCTCTTCATGCGGGACATGCAGTTTCACATGGGCAGCGTAGGCCCGCTCGTGCCTCACCCCGGGACGCCACTTAGGGACGAGCCGGTGGGAGACACCCAGACAGTGCTGAACATGATGGCCCTGCTGCGGCTCATGATCCCGGACATCATGCTCCCATCAACGACGTCGCTTGAGACCGCGCTGGAAGGCGGCAGACTGTGGGGCCTGCGCTGCGGAGCGAATGTGATCATGCCGAACCTGACACCGCGGTCGGTTGCGGCAAAGTACGAGATTTACCCCGGCAAGAAGGCTCCCTGGATCACGCTGGAAGATGAAGTCGGCCGCGCAATGGCGCTCATTCGCAAGGCCGGCCGTGTTGCGGGCACAGGACCCGGGCACAGCCCTCGCGCATGAGTTGCGGATAGTGTACCGTCTTATAGCAGCCCACAGCCCCGAACCAAAGCGACGCGACACCCCAATCATGGCCTGGAGAAGACCCGAATCATGAGCAAGCAGCCCGTCACCGCTGTGATCATCGGCGCCGGACACCGGTCGATGCTGTACGCTTCCTACGCTCTGAGCCACCCGGATGAGATGAAGATCGTGGCGGTGGCTGAGCCCGACGAGGTCCGCCGGCGCAAGGCTGCCGAAGCCCACGGAGTCCCGCCGGAACGCTGTTTCCTGACCGCCGAGGAACTCGCAGCACAGCCGCGCATGGCCGATGCGGCCATCAATGGCACCATGGACCTGCACCACGTGCCGACGACGCTGCCGCTGCTGGATGCGGGCTACCACGTGCTCCTTGAGAAGCCGATCTGCCCGAATGCCGAGGAGCTGATGCTGCTTCTGCGAGCCACGCAGGAGACCGGCCTGCACCTTATGATCGGCCACGTCCTGCGGTACGCGCCGTTCTACGTTCAGCTCAAGCAACGGGTGCTCGACGGCGCGGTCGGCCGGATCATCAGCATGCAGACCGTGGAAAACGTGAGCTATCACCACATGGCCACCGCCTTCGTGCGCGGAAAGTGGAACCGGCGCGACACGTCCAACCCCATGCTTCTGGCCAAGTGCTGTCACGACCTGGATCTGATCTGCTGGTACATGAGCGGAGTGGATCCGTGCACGGTTGCGAGCCTGGGCGGCCGGAGTTTCTTCCGCGAGGAGTGCGCCCCCGAAGGGTCCACGGACCGGTGCCTCAACGGTTGCCCGCGCCAGAAAGACTGCACATACTCCGCAGAGACCATGTACCTGAAGCAGCGGTTCTGGCCCACCTACGCCTGGGAGGGCATCGAGCACGTTGACAATCCCAGCGACGAGTTCAAGGCTGAGTCGCTGAAGACCACGAACCCCTACGGGCGCTGCGTCTGGCGCTGCGACAATGACGTTGTGGACCACCAGGGCGTGCTGATCCAGTTCGGCGATGGATGCGTCGCGTCCCACAGCCTGAACACCGGCACGGCCCGGCCTTGCCGCTCGATCCATATTCTGGGAACCGAAGGCGAGATCCAGGGCGTCATGGAGGAGGGGAAGTTCGTAATCCGAAGGCCCGATACCCGGGCCGGGCACGAATTCGCCGAGGAGAGTGTGGACCTGGCAGTCTCCGGCGCCATGCACGGTGGGGG
>JAGPGE010000197.1 GCA_018056145.1 Armatimonadota bacterium | reverse complement strand
GACTGCGGCTCCCGGCAGACCTGTTGGAGCGGGCTTGCCGCGACCGTCGTTAGCAAGCATTGGGGGTCAGTGAGACCCTCGAGCGTTCGCCCTGTGCAGAAAGACTGCGGCTCCCGGCAGACTTGTTGGAGCGGGCTTGCCCGCGACCGTCGTCAGCGACGTCAGGAAAGGCGTCGCATGCGCAGACCCGCGCTGGGGCCCGTCTCGCTTCGCGAGACACCCAGCGCCCATGCAGCCCGTGGTCTGCTGCGCGGCAAGCATGGGGAATTGGCATCCGAACTCGAGCCGTATCCGGGTTCGGCGCCTGTACCCAATGCCTTAGCCTCCCCCACCTTCAGCCGTCAACGGGTGCGGGTACGTGAAGGGCTCGTAGCCGGGCATCGGCTTGGTGAAGTAGTCCCGGTCGATCTGGATATGGTTCGCCGATCGCCCGGGCACCACCGGCAGGACCGGCTCGCCGTTGAGTGTGTTGTTCCAGACCCACATGTTCCCGATCTGCTCCGGGATCGGGTATGGCCGCGACCAGTCCAGCTTCGCGTCGAAATCCAGGGTCAGGCTGATGCCGGCCCGGTAGTCCCGCATCGTGTTGTCGAACACCACGCCGCCGCCGCCGCGCAGGACCATGGCCGTTGACCCGGCTCGCGGCTTCTCGATGAGATTCCCGTACACCTCAATCCACTGGGTGCCGTGCTTCGATCCGTACCCCGGCCCGTGGGCATCCACCGCCTGGCTGTTGTCGTTGCCATGCACGTGGTTGTGCCGGAAAACGTAGCGCGCCCCGGCGTTGGAAGCCACGGCGTGCCGCGACCCGATGAACTCATTGTCCTCAATGAACACGGAATCAGCAGTGCCGGGATTCAGATCATCGCGCCACTCACCCGTCCCCATCACCACCACGCCGTAACCCACGTTGTTGATGGGCTTCTTGAAGTTGTCCACGAACCGGCAGTGGTCAATGACACCGCGGCACAAGCCCCGGACGGAGATACCGCTCGCCCCGAAGCGCTCGACATGACAGTTATCCACGCGAAACCGGGTGCAGTCTGTGATGGAGATGCCGCTGTCCCAGGACTTGGATTCCGGCGCGGTGAGGCCGATCACACCCAGCCCCGAAATCCGGGTGAAGGCATCGCCCGGGCCGCTGACCTGGATGATCGGCGCGCTGCTTGTGTCCGGCGTCTGCTCGCCGCGGAAGAGCACCGTCTCGTCGCGCCCCGCGCCGATGAGACTCACGCCCACCGGGACCTTGACCGTCCCGACTGCCTCCGCGCGACCCGCCGGGACGCGCACCACTCCCGGTCCTGTGAGCTGGTCCACCGCCGCCTGAATCTCGGGCACCGAACACCCCGCCGCCGTCAGCCGCGGCAGATCGTCCTGCGCCAAGCACGCGCACCCCAGCAAGAGCATTGAGCAGAGCATAAAAAGAGCGTCGCTCATCGGCCTGACCTTCCATCCGTCGGGGTTCGAGGGGACGCCGGAACTCCAGCGCCTCTGGCCGCACCCGCCATCAGTCAGCCCGGGTGCCGGTGTGCCGGGTGATGGTGAATCGGATCTCCCGCGCCTCGCCCGCGGGCAGTGCGAACTCCCACTTCAGCAGGTTGGCTTCCTTCAGCGTCGGCGCATCCGGGCTCGTGAAATCCCACTTGCCGCCGATGCCCTCGATCAGTTCCACCTTGATCGTGGAGCCGCGCCGATTGCGGAGCGTATCGCTGACTTCCTCCAGGGTGTCATAGCCGGATACCCGGCCCAGCCGGTCGAACTCCACCATGTTCTTCACGCGCTTGAGTATCCTGCGCTCGAAAACCACATTCGGCTCGTCACCCAGAAGGATCTCGGTGTCCTTGTCCTGGGCCTGCACGAGATCGCCCGCGGCCACCGGCGTGAGGTTTAGGCCGACGCGCTCGGAGACCTCCAGGTGGCCCTTCGGCAGAGCGCTGGGCAGGCCCAGGTCCTTCATGTCCACGACCAGGAAGCGGCGCACCTTCTGGCCCTGCGATTCAGGCTCGACGCGGTAGACCACTCGCGCCGGCAGGTCCCGCGCACGGATGAAACCGACCCGGCGCTGCCATCCGGGTTCCAGCGTGAAGTCCTCCAGCCGCGCCAGCGTCGGCAGTGCGCCACCGGCTTCGGCGGATTCCATCCTCCCGAGCACACCCGTAGGCGCCACGCACAGGGAGACATCGACCCCGCGCAGGGGAAGCTTCCCGGCATTGGTGAGATGCAGTTGCCCGACCAACGCCGCCGTGCCCGCTTCAGCATCGAAGTTCAGGCGATAGGTGGCGCTCCACTTGATGCTGCGGACGAAATATGAGGCGATGAAGCGGTACTCGCCAGCCTGGTCTACGCGCACCGGCCAGGCGAATGTCTTCGAAGTTCCCGCCGGCTGCCGCACGCCGCCCACGATCACGGGCTCCGCGGACCGCAGGCTGATGGCGCCCGCGTCCACATCCGCGTCGGTCCACTGGAACCGCACTTCGCTCTCCCCGGCGGGCAGGAGGACCTTGCAGGTCTCCTGGACCATGGCGCGGTCCGAATCCGCGTAAAGGGTGACGGTCAGGTCCTCAATGGGCGCCTGGCGCAGAAGCGGGACCGGCTGGGCGAATGCCGTCGCCGACAGAACCAGCACGATCAGATACGGGATGGAGCGCTTCATCACGAGTACCTCGCTTCACAGCGGCCCGCGCATCGCGCCGGCCGTTTCCCTTCACCCGCGTCGGGCGGGCGTCTCACCCGCCGCTGTCTGCCGTCAGTGGGACAGGCAATCCTGCCTGTCCGCCGTTTGCCGTCGCCGTCTGTAGGGCGGGGGCTTGTACCCCGCCGCCCGTTTTCCTTTAGCCGCCAGTGGGACAAACAATCCTGCCTGGCCGCCGTCCGCCCAACCTGCCACTGCTACGGAGCGGCTGGACGGACCGCGAACTCGATCGTCTCGGACACCAACGGCGCACCCAGAATACTGGTGCGCGCGATGTAACGCCCGGGCTCAAGGCTCTCGCCCTCAGGCCCGCGCCAAACGGCCTCGGCACACTTGCCCGGCTCGATCTCCAGTTCCGCAGCCGCGAAGTGCACACCTGCCTCGACGATGCTGCAGGCCACCTTCAACCGCAAAGGGCTGTCCGGGTCGATGTTGAACACGGGCGCCCTGATCTCCACCGGCTGCCCCGCGACGACATCCGTGGCCTTCATCTCACCGATGCGCGCGTGTATGCTCGGACGGCCCGCAAAGCGCAGCCGAACTGGCCGGGCGACGGATGACCTCTCCGACAGCAACTGCAGAACCCCTGTCTGCGTCCCGGACGGCGCCCTCAGGTCAGGCCGCCAGCGCAGCGACAGCATCCGCTGCTCGCCGGGCTGGAGCGTCGCTTCCGCCGGCGGACCAACGACTTCGCCGTGGGGCGGGACGAACCGAAGCTGAACCGGGGCGGGCTCCTTGCCCAGATTCGCCGCCTGCGCGCGCACCGTGAACACTGACTCCGGATCGACCGACCGACGCGGCGGATCCGGGCGCAATGCAAGCAGCCCGTCCTCCGACACCCAGGAGCTTCCCCCGAGGCAATCCGCCTCAAAGTCATACGCCGCGCCGGTGGCCATCACATTCAGCACCCGGAAGCGCGGTGCGACGCCTTCGGCAGGCGAACCCGGATATGGGAACCACGCGACCCCGTCGCTGAGGCTGACCCGCGAGATGCAGTCGGCATCCACGCCGACCCACTCGCCGGTCACCCGTGCCTGGCGCACCGCCTTGCCTGAAGCGTCCACGATTCTCACCGCCGCGCTCCAGACGGGTGCGGGCAGGTCGCTGCGCGGGGGGTCGGCGGCATCGCCCTCATTGGTCACCATGGCAGGGACACTGCGCCGGGTCTGAGCCACCGTCACATCGGCCACGTGAACCAGTCGCGCACCGGAGGGCTTCGCGGCGCGCACCCGGTCCAGCGTCACGTAGCGGTCCGCCTGCCAGTCCTGGTCGTAGTACCCCGCTTCCACGAAATACCCCGCCTCGTAGCAGGTCACCGGCGGCTTGTTGTTCACATTGCGCACAAAGGGCAGGTCAGCCTCATCCGTATTGAAGACCACGTAGTCCGAATAGCCCCAGTACAGCTTCTCCAGGTCAAACTCCAGGCCGCGCAAGTCCTTGCCGCCGGGCTGGGTGGCGAAACGCCCCCTGCAAATTGCCAGGTACGTGTTGCCCCGGTTCAGGGGGTTCGGGTAGACCGCGAACACCCCGTACTTCCGGCCCCGGTACTCGCGGTCGCCGGTGAGCGGGTCGATCACCAGCACCGAATCCGCCCGCACTTGCACCGGCAGGGGCCAGACCGAATGTGCGCGCTGCAGCAGGCGGCTGCTGTCCAGCGTGCCGTAGACGATGACATTGCGCGCCTGGAGGTCTTCGGGCGAGACATCGTCTTCGGGGATCGCCGTCAGGCCCGGCCCGTGGACCATGAAATCGTTCCAGCCCTTGCAGAAGGCCTCGGCTTCGGCGCGGTGAACCGCCACGTCTTCGTCCGATCCCGCGGTCCCGTAACAGACCACGTACGGCGTCACAAAGGCGTGCCCGAAAGGCCCGCAGATTTCGGGCGACTTCACCGGCGGGCCGTCCGCATCCGCGAGACTCGACGGATCGCCGGGAATCGCGAGCCAGCCGGTGAGTCGCCCCAGGTCGTCGCGCACCGCCTCGCAGCGCAGGATCTCCACCGGGCCGAGATAGCAGGGGATGCCGTCGGCGAACACCGCAACGCGCCCCAGTTCGTGGACGTCCGAGGCGTGCAGGTTCAGACTGAAGGCGTCCAGGTTCACCGTGGACACATTCACCACGCCCACCGGCGTGTCTGCATACTCCCGGCTGCTCGGCGTATTGGGCAGGCGGCCGGACGAGCCAAGGTCGGGAGCCCAGGCAGTGGACGCGTCCAGGCTGCGCAGGCCGCCCAGGGCCGCGACCACCTCGCGCTCGGGCTCCTCATCGGTCCAGCATTCCAGGAGCGACTTGTCGCCCGCAAGCGCCTGCCGTTCCATCCGCGCCCAGTACAGCTCTCCGTGATCCAGCACCGTTGTCGAGATCACGAAGTGCGACGGATCGTCCGCGGTGGTCTTCCCGAGGAAGTACTTGTAGATCCATTCAATGTTGTACCCGCCGCCGTGGCCCTTGTCGTAGTGGAGGGTGAGTCCGGAGGAGTACAACCCCGGCTCGTCGACGCCCAGGTCCAGGAGACGGTTCGCGAGTTCGATCCCCTGCCACGGATAGACCACATCATCACGCCCGTCGGCGATGACATAGACGTCCCCCCACAGCGCGCGTTCGGCCAGGAAGAAGGGCGAAGACGCCTCCAACAGGGGCCGGCGGAACTCCTCGATGTCATCGCGCTGATCCTTGCGGGCGTACCAGTGCCAATGCCATTCACCGTAGTGCGTCCAGCCGTCCACCCCTGCCGCGCAAGCAATGTAATCCGGGTGCACCACACCCTGCCGGAACGCTCCCGTCCCGCCCATGGAGCCGCCGGTGATGTAGATGCGGGTCCGGTCCGCGCCGAAGCGCGTGGCCAGATCGTCGATGACTTCGCGCGTGGCGACATCGCCGATTCCCCAGTAGAAATTGGGCCCGCGGGCATTGAGTTGCACGAGAATCCAGCCGTGCGCGTCGGCCCAGTCCTTCTGCCACTGGGAGAAGCCGGCGCTCACCGACCAGCCGTAACCGTGGGCGTGCAGCACCACCGGGTAGCCGCCTTCAGGGGCCTCGCGATCGGGGACGTAGATGCCGTAAGCCTGCCGTGAACCATCCACGGGGGACAGGTAGTCCACCACCGCGGAGTAGGGCTCGGCGGCGCAGGCAGGGGCGACGCAGACACATAAGCACAGCAGAAAGCGGCGCATAATCGGGGGAAGATTCGCGGCAGGCGGAGGAAACCCTTCAGAGATGGTAAGGATTGTGGCGGAGATAACCGGGGGACTTGCACCCCGCCGGCCCTCACGGAATCCCGTAGATCAGGATCGCGTTGGAGACCGGCCTTTGTGCGCCGTCGGACGGATGGTTCGAGACGCGCCCCTTGAAAAAGACGGTGGTTGACCCGCCGCCATCCAGCGCCATGGCGTCGCGGCAGCCCAGCTTCCACATGACGCTGGACAGCTCCCACAACGTCAGGCCCTTGGCGATGTTCGCCTCGGCGGCCACGAACATGAGGTTCCCGTCGGCGTCGATCCCCACCGCCGAACGCGGGCACGGCCTGCCGGGGCCCAGCCGGAACAACTCCTCCTCGTGGGTCATCTCCCGCTCACCGTCGCGCACCAACTGCGGTCCGGCGCCCACCGCGTGTCTCAGGTTGGGCCAGTGCGGTACTGCAGCCAGTTGCACCGAGGCCCTTGTGCCGGGCGCCACAGTGGCGAGCATCGCACCCGCTTCGCCTCCGCCAGAAACCACGTACCCGTCGCCGGGAATGCCAACGGGGAGACCGGTCTTCTCTACCCGGGTGACGACGCCGTCGCCCGAGATGACCAGCCGCACCTTGTTGCCGGCGCCCTCAACCGCATTGCCCCAGCGGCGCGTGTACACCATGGGCCGCGCAAGAGCCCAGTGGCTGGCGTTGATCCCGCCCAGGTCCAGCTTCGGCAGACCCTCAATGCGCAGGCTGCCCTCGAACCGCTGGTGGCCGATGATTGCCTTCCCGTCGTAGGTCAGACCAAGGGCTGTGCGGTTGCGCATCGGGTGCTTGATCATCTCGCCGTCGATCACCAGCATGCCAAGGGGAGCGCCGCACTTGTCGAAATGCCCCCCGTTGATGGCGGCCGGAGCGCTGGCGCGCGCAGCCATCTTGCTCACCGTCGCCAGGCTGCGGATGGTGGGCCCGGCCGTTGCCGGCCGCACCGCGGTGGGCGAGGCGATCAGCACGAAAACCCGAACCAGGCCGCGCGCGGTGGTGAAATGGCGGACCGTCCAGGGCGTGGCGACCTTCGGCGGCAATGCCGGCGCCTTCTTCGGGAGGGGCTCCACAGGCTCCACCGGCGTGGCGTTCAGGGGCTTGAGCCGCGGAATGTCCGCGATGATCCGGCTCGGGTTGCCCAGGGAAATCAGTGAAGGCTGACCGCCATTGTCGAAGCTCACCGTGATCCGCGTCCAGTTGTCATCCGTGCGCTTCGCCGTGACCTTCGGCTTCATCGGGTCATCAAAGGTGAACAGTCTCAGGGCGCCCCAGTCGGCGGGCAGCACTTCCGGCGGCGGGATGTCAATCACCAGTTCGCCATTGGACTTCGCCTGCCAGTAAGGCGATGGCCGGGACATGTCGAAGACCAGGCGGTAGTAGTCCTGGTGCGCGCCTCCGCGCACATCCTGCACCACCGCGCCTGGCGGCAGGAGGTCGAACCCCTTGTTCCCCTCCCGGCGGCCCCAGATGATCCCGAAGCTGCGGCTGATCATCTCCACCGGCACGTAAAGCCGTCCGTCGATCACCACCGCGGGCTGGGCGGCGCTCATGGCGGTGCTGTCCAGCACGAACTGCTGGCGGCCCTTGAACACCTGCAGCGCGTGGCCGTAGGCTTCCAGGCGCCACGAGCCCGCGCTTGAGCCTGTCGTCACCGCGATCCCCAGGTGCCCGGACAGGAACCCGGCGGGGAGCATGAGATGATCGGAGATCACGACGGCGGGAGGATCGATGCTTACGGGGCGGCCGGCAATGGAAACATAGACGGCCGTGGGATCGGCCAGTGCGCCCACGGCCAGAACCAGGGACAGACAGATTATGAGGAGGCTGCGGTTCATGGCTTCATCGATTGCCGTTTCGTGATGGCGCCGGTTCTGTTTCAGTGCGGGTTGTCTCGGTCCTTTCCCTTCCCGGCATCAGTCCGGCGTCATTCTTTACCTGTTCTTGAGACGGCCGAAGCCGTCCTGGGTTCATTCCCGCGCAGCCAGGACCGCATCCCGAATCTCTCGGGCGCGACGGGTCACCTCGTCGAACTGTCCCGCTTCGATGAGGGCCGGATCCACCACATTGCGCCCGGCACCCACCGCGAAGGCCCCCGCGCCCACGAAAGCGGCCGCATTGTCGGCGGAAATGCCGCCCGAAGGCATGACTTCGACCCGCGGCAACACCCGACGCACAGTGCTTATGTACTCGGCGTTCAGCATCTCGGCGGGGAATAGCTTGACGATGCTTGCCCCCGCATGCCAGGCCACCTGGATCTCAGTGGGTGTCAATGCGCCGGGGACGGGCAGCAGGTCGTGCTCGATCGACGCCCGTACCATGTCGGGGCTGGCGCCGATTCCGCTGCAGAAATCTGCCTGGGCGGCGTCGGCGAGGGTCGCCATCTCTCCGTTGAGCACTTCTCCGGCCCCGATGATCATCTGGTCCGCCCAGCGCTCCTTCAGGCGGCTGATGTCCTTGAGAGCGCCGTGGACCGACATGGCGATCTCGACGCAATCCACGCCTGCTGCGAAAACGGCGTCAAGGGTGCGGGCCAGCGCCTCGGCGCCTATGCCGCGAATCACCACCACCACTCCGCACGTGTGAATGCGCTTGAGGGTGTTTTCCATCTGCATCTGGAACCACTCCCATTGCGGCAGCTTGGCCCTGTCGAGTCCCGGGCGGTGGACCGGCGGCCTGGCAGAGAGAGATCCTGAGTTGCCTGGAACTGATCCGCAGTGCGCCCGTCGTCTCTATGCAGGCCCCCACGGGTCGTCCTCATGATGTGCGGGGCCCCACGGGGCCGTTCCCGCGATGTGCGGGGCCCCACTCGCTGGACGGCGCGAGCACCCCGCACCTAGAATTGCGATGTGCATTCTCCCAGCCGTGGGATGTGCGCGTCGTCCAGCGCACAGGGCCCCACGGGCCGTTCCCGCGATGTGCATTCTCCCAGCCGTGGGATGTGCGCGTCGTCCAGCGCACAGGGCCCCACGGGGCCCTTCCCGCGATGTGCATTCTCCCAGCCGTGGGATGTGCACTCCTTTAGCCGTGGGATGTGCGCGTCGTCCAGCGCACAGGGCCCCACGGGGCCGTTCCCGCGATGTGCGGGGCCCCACGGGTCGTCCTCATGATGTGCGGGGCCCCACTCGCTGGACGGCGCGAGCACCCCGCACCTGAAATTGGGATGTGCGCGTCCCTTAGCCGTGGGATGTGCGCGTCGCCCAGCGCACAGGGCCCCAC
>JAGPGE010000196.1 GCA_018056145.1 Armatimonadota bacterium | reverse complement strand
GCGCTGGAGACCGTACTTGGCCGCAATGTTGTCCGGATCCTTCGCCAGAGCAATGCGGTACTCCGCCGAGGCCTCGTGGAACCGTCCCTGGACCTCATACACCTGCGCCAACTGGGCATGGATGTTCGCCAAAGTCACCGCGTCGGCCTTGGGAGCGTTCTTCAAAGCCGCCTTCAGTGCTTCCTCCGACGCTGTCCACTGCTCAAGCCCTGCGTACGATGCCGCCAGCAGGCGGTAGGCGTCCGCGAAGTCTGTGCGCAGTTCCAGAGCCTCATTGAGGATCTCGATCGTCTTCTCATACGCCTTGCGCTCATGGCGCGTGCGGCCGATGAGATACAGCACGTACGGCCGCTGGCTGGTGGTATTCGCCACCGACGACTTGGGCAGAAGCTCGAGGGCCCGCACGTACTCGCCCTCGGCCCGGCCCCAGGACTGGAGGGCAAACAGGGCATTGCCCAGGTTCAGATATGAGCGGTAGTCCGTGGGCGCGGTGTCGATGGCGGTGGCGAAGTCGTTGACCGCGGCCACAAGCTTGTTGCGGTAGTACTTCACAAGCCCCGACACATTCAGTGCCGTCACGTCGTCCTTGTCGATGACGAGAGCTTTGCGCGCCGCCTGGTCGGCCTTGTCCAGTTCGTCCAGCCCGAGATACGCCCGGGAAAGCTCGGACCAAAGCTCACCGTTTCCCGGTTCGAGCGCGATGGCTTCCTGCTCCAGGAGGTCGCGGGCCTGCGCGTACATGTCAAGCTTCTGAGCCGGATCGGTGAGCGTCTCGCCGTGGCTGATCCAGGCCTGCGCCTTGTGAAGCATGGCCGGGACGTACGTGGGCATGTACAAGAGAGCCTTGTCGAAGCTCTCGGCGGCTTCCTCAAACGTGTGGGACTCGATGCCGCGTTCCTTATCGGTCGAGTAGGTGTTCGCCTGGTAGAGGTAGATCTGCCCGAGGCCGTCGAAAATGCGCGCCACCAGCGGATCTGGCTGCGGCGGCGGCTGCATTTCCCGCAGTTTCGCGTCCTTCGGGATGCCCAGCACGTACAGGGCCCGCGCATATCCGTCCAGCCGGTCCTTGGGATTCTGCGACTGCTGGGTCGCGGTGATCTGGCCGGCAGTGCCGAAGCCGCCGCCTCCGCGGATGCCCTGCTGCTGCTGTTGGTTATAACTCGACGGGGGCGGCAGCTTGTCGCCCTCTGCGGCGTACCACTGGAAAATGGCCGACAGCAGCAGACCGTCCTGCTCGAAGATCTCCTTGCCGTGCAGGAAGTAGCCCCTGCCGATGCGAGCCCAGGCGTCGGCGTCGTCAGGAGAGCCTTCGCCCTCCTGCGGCCGCATGGCGTGCCGGTAGCTGTTGCGCATGGCGGCCCAGTCCTTCAGACCGGCGTACGCGTCCCCCAGCGCTTTGTTGAGCTCGGGCCACATGTGCAGGTCCAGGGCGAACTCCTGGGCCCGCGCGTACTTCTCGCTGACCTGTTCCAGCGTCTCTCGGTCAGTGTCCGTGCGCGGGCGGGCTTTGGCGCCGCGCAGCTCCCACAGCTCCTTGCGCAACTGGTCCCAGGCTTCAAGGATGTCGGAAGCCCGCATCGGGTCATCCGGGTCGGTGATCTGGTAGTGGATACGCAGGAGGTGGAAAACCTTGTCCCGCCAGTTCTCCAGGGTCTCGCGCCCGTACTTGAGGGTGTCGATGGCTTCCTGATACGCGCCTGTAGCCGTCAGTGCGAGGCCAAGGTAGTACCGGGCCTCCACGTAGTAGGGCTCTTCGAGAACCACACGGCGGGTGAGGGCGATCGTGTCCTGATAGTCCCCGGCGGCGTATGCAACTCGCGCCAGAGCGACATGCACGGCGTTGCGGTCCTTGAGGTTCTTGAGGGAGAGTTCCTGCCTGTAGTACTCCCTGGCCTTCGCAAGCTTCCCCTGCGCCTCGTAGATGCGGCCCAGATGCAGGGCCGTCCCGGGGCGTGACGGGGCAATAGCCGCGGCCTTCTCCAGAGCCTCAATGGCCCCGGAGTAGTCGCGTCCGCCCGTATCGCCGGGCCCTGCGAGGTTCAGGTGGACGTACTGGAATCTGGCCAGGCCAAGGTAATACCAGGCGGCCTCCCAGTCGGGGTGAGCTTCGACGACAGCGGAAAGGTCGTCGATCGCCTGATCATACTCGCCCCGCTGATAGGCTTCGATGCCTGCCACGAAACTGTCTGCGTCGTCCTGAGCAATCGCCGAAGGGCCCGGCAGCAGAACGTACAGAGCCGCCGTGGCCGCGACAACGAGGCGCCAAGTCCCCGTCATCGGACAGCTCCCCTTTGAGTACTCAACTGGAATCGCCGGGCGCAGGCATTGTATAGCAAACCAGAATCCCCTGTCAACGCGAGGCGGGCACCCGAACGCCGCCCCGCGTGTCGCTGAGGATGGCTCTGCAGGCGGCTTCCCACTAGAGAACGTCGCGCTAGCCGCCGCGGTTCTGTCTGTGTCAGATTATGCCAATCGGAACGTCTCGCTCGCCAGTGTCCGCCGCCTTCTGCGCCGTGAGTGCTGCCAGTGTCGATCGCAGGCACTCCTCGCGATCAAGGAAGGCCGTCTCGCCGAACTCCACCTGCCGCGCGAAATCTTCAAGCGGGTCCAGCGCCGGCAGATCGTCCACGGGCATTTCCAGCCGCGGTTCGCCCGCCCGTTCCACAACCGGCGCCTTGCCGGCCTCGAACTCCAGCGTGCCCTGGCTGCCCCAAAGGAAAAAGCGCCAGGGAGCATGATGCCCGGCGGGCACGAGATACGAGGCGTCCCCAAACACGCTCCCGCCACCGTCGAGCTCCATCCAGCACTGGGCGCTCTGCTGGAAGAACTCGGGCGCGGGAGAATCGGGCACCGCCGAGCCATTGGCGGCGAGCACCCGCTTGAACTCCCGGCCTGTGATCCACCGGAGCATATCTATACCGTGGATCATGATGTCGTTGATCGTTCCGCCGTGCTTGCCCGGCTCAAAGTACCAGTCTGGGCGGCTGCCCCAGCTCAGCGGGTGCTGACCGAACACCGTTGCCGAGGCCAACTCGCCGATGACGCCTTCAGACATAATCCTTTTGACAGTGCGAGAGGCCGCGGAGTAGCGCATCGTCAGATCAACGTGGACAATCAGGCCCTTATCCCGGGACAGTTGGGCGATCTGCCGCAGCTCCTCTTCCCGGATGCACAGGGGCTTGTCGGTGATGCAGTGCTTCCCGGCCTGCAGGGCCTTGATCACGGTTGGCCCGCGCTTTGCGTAGTAATCCACACAGGCCAGGGCATCAAACTCCACGCTGTCCAGGACCTCGTCGAAGCTCTCGTGGGTCAGCTCCACCCCAAGCTCCCGGGGAATGGCATCCCGGGCAGCGGGGTCCTCTTCCACACAGGCGACGATGTCCACGAAATCCAATTCCCGCGCCTTTGCGTAGATCGAGCCCACGTGCCCGTGCCGGAAACCGACGATCGCAAGTCTCATGGCATCTCCTCCCCTGCGGTCTCAGTCTCGGCGATGGCCGGTTCCACTTCGTCCCCGAAAGCCCGTGCGATGCGGTCAGCGGGCAATTGCGGCGAGACCAGGCTAACCACCGGTGTGGCGATCAGGGAGACGATCATGGCAATCGCCGCCGCCACCGGTGAGTTCGCCGCGCCCCACGCGAAGTACAGGGCCACGGCCGCGCCGAGCCCGCACAGGAAACCCGCGGCCGCGCCAGCCGCGGTGATCCTTCGGCAGTACAGCCCCCAAACATACGGGCCGATGAAAGCCCCCGCTAGCGCGCCCCAGGACATGGACATGAGTGTGACGATGCCCGCAGGCTTTGTGGCAGCGATAATGACCGACAGTGCGACGAAGACGCCGCAAAGCACGCGCAGCAAGGTCAGGCCCTGCTTGCTGCTCTTGTCGCGGCTGTCGCGGGCTCCCGCAAGATCAACCGCAATCGCGGCGCTGGAGACCAGAACCAGGGACGCCAAGGTGGACATGGACGCGGCAAGCACCACCAGCAGGATGATGACCGAAAACCAGCCGGGCGTGTGCTCCGTCAGCATCTGGGGCACGATCTTGTCGAAGTCGGGGCCTTTCGGTCCCTGAGGCAGGTCTGGACCGGTGAAGAAATGGTGAGAAAGCGCCCCGCAGTAGTACGCGCCGAAGGCGATGAGCACCGAGAAAGCCGTGGCGACCAGCATCCCGCGCCTCACTACGTCCCGGCTCTTGATGGAGTAAAACTTCTGCACCATCTGTGGCAGGCCGAAGGGCCCCACGCTGGTCATGAACACCAGGCTTGCGAGCATCAGCCAACCGGGAAACAGGGCGTCGGGCTTGGGCGCCAGGCCGGGCGCGGAATCCGGGCCCGCCACCTCCAGTGCGGCGCCGATGACTCCCTTACCCGTAGCGGCCGCGAGAAGCAGGATCATCAGGATGACCCCGAAGACCTGCATCAGGCCCTGGATGAAGTCAGTGGTCGTGACCGCAAAGTACCCCCCCATCACCAGGTAGACACCAGTCAGGGCGGCCATGAAGATGACTGCCTGAAGGTAGTCGATCCCCAGGTTCACTTCGAACAGGTGAGCCAGCCCGGTGTAGACCGAGGCGCTGTAGGGCACGAGAAAGATGAAGATGACCAGGGCGCTCAGAGCCTTGAGCCAGCCTATCCCGTAGCGCGCCGCCAGGAACTCGGGCATGGTGATGGCGTCGAGACGCTCGGTCATTTCGCGGGTCGGGATTGCCAGCATCTTCCATGCAAGCCAGGTCCCGACCACGGCATTGCCGAGAGCGATCCAAAGAGCATTGAGGCCGAAGCCCCAGCCGAGCTTACCGGCAAAGCCTACGAACAGAACTGCTGAGAAGTAGGTGGTCCCGTACGCCATGGCCGAGATCCACGGGCCGATTGTGCGCCCCCCGATGAAGAAGTCACCTACGTTCTGGGTACGGCGCATGGACCAGTAGCCGATGAGAATCATTGCGACGATGTAAAGGACAACGACGATGGCTTTTGCGACGAGTTCCACGGACGAGCTCCCTTCCAGCGATGGTTACGGCTGCGGTGCGTCGAGCTTCAGCCCGAACTGATCGGCCACGGCCTGCCGTCCGGGGCTGGGCGGCAGCATCGCAAGAGCGCGGGCGACGCACTGCGCCCCTTTCTCCTGCTGGCCCGTCAGGGCCTGCGCCACTCCCCACGCCAGTGCAACTTCCGGCTCGCCCGGAAGCTCCTCGGCGGCGGCGCGCAGCACGGGTACGGCGGCACTCGGGTCCGCGCCACTCTTTAGCAGCACGATCCCCAGCCCCAGGTTGGCGATCCCGCGCACGTCCTCATAACTGAGCGCCACCCGGAAGGCTTCTTCCGCCTGCTTCCACTTCTCCTGCTCGCCGTAGATCCGCCCCAGCCAGGTGTACGCCTCCCCCGACGGGCTGCGCTGCATCAGCTCTTCCGCGACCTGCAGCGCTTCGGGCCACTTCTTCTCATGCACAAGGAAGCCCACCATGGTCTGCAGACCCGCCGAATCCTGGGGGTCGGCATCGGCCGCGTCCCGGAAGCGCTGGTACATGGCCTTGCGGTTGTCCATCATGAACTCGGCGATCCCGGCGAACAGGAGCACCCGCGCCTTGAGTTCGGGCGCAGCCTGCACAAGCTGCATGTACTCGTCGCGACAGGAGGTGAGCAGGCGCTTTTGGGTCTCGTCAAGCGTGGGCCAGATAGGTTCGGAGATCCCTTTCATCATCTGGGCCGCGAAAAACGGCGCCAGCTTGCAGGAGACCGCATGCTGGCGCAGGCGCGGGTAGTTCGGAGCAAGGTTGGCCGCCCGCAACAGGAGCTCGCTCACTTCCTCGAACTCCGCGATGCGCTTGAGGCCGGAAAGCGGGTCCTCGCGCAGGGCGATGAGCAACGGCAGCCATTTCGACAGGAACAACGCCACATGGGCCAGCGGCTCTGTGGGCCCGAGCTCGACAGCCCGGCCGCCCTCGCTCTCCGCCGCCGCGAAGTGGCTTTCCATCAGCCACCTGAGGCCGGCATCGTGAGCGTGGACACCGTTCTTCGCATGCAGATACGAAGCCAGCTCGTGGGCCTGCCACAGCTTGTCGTCGTAGACGTACGCATCTTCGATATGGGCCGCCGCGTCCTCATCCTCACCAAGCGCGATGAGCACCTCGGCCAACTGCTGGTGGGCCCTGGCGTTCTTTGGATCCTTCTCCAGGAGCTTCGTATAGCCATCGGTTGCCACGCGGTAGTGAACCACGGCCAGCTCATACTGCCCCGTCCACAGGAGCAGCCGGGCAAGCTCCAGGTGCATCTCCGGCGAATCATCGGTCTCGAGGCGCTTGTTCAGGGCCTCGATGTCTGCCTGCGGGTCCTTGCTCGGAGGGATGCGTAGGTCCCGGATCGGGAAACTCACGTCCAGGTCCAGGCTGATGGCGGGGAAGTGAAGCTCACGGATGAGCACCGCCGAATCCAGCGCCGCACAGGGCAGCGCCGCAAGCAGGCACGCGAGTGCGAGCAGCGCCCCGAGAGCAGTCCGCGGCGGACCAGCGGCATCCTGATACCCGTTTCTAGATCCTGCGGCCAATCTCCGCACCTTCCCAGACTGCGTCATGGAGCGTCCTTGGCTGGAGCGCGTCGCCGATAATATGCACACCCCCGCCCCCTTCGGCCCTTAGCCCGGGCCACGGGTCCACAGCGGCCCGTCCCAGCGCGCAGACGATGCCTGCTGGTGGGAACTCGCGGCGCTCCTCACCGTGCACCAGCGCCGTCACAACGCTGCCCAGCACCTTCTGCACACGGTGCCCGGTCAGCAGGTGTACGCGCGCTTTCTCGATCCGTTTCAACAGGAAATGGCGTACCCCTGGAGGGACGCCCATCCCGACCTGATCGTTCTGTTCGAACAGCAAGACCTCATGGCCGTTGCGGGCCAGTTCCAAGGCGGACACAAGCCCCACCCGGTCCCCACCCAGCACGGCGACCAGTTCCGGCAGGTCCATCGCGGGGTCTTGCAGATACCCGATGGCCTGGACGAATTCCCCGTCACAGTCCTCGGGCAGGACTTCACCCGGGTCAAGCGGCCTCGAACCCGTGGCGATGATCAGTTCATCCGGCGCGAATTCGGCAACGGACTGAGCATCCGCCCTGCGCTGCCAATACACTTCGACGCCCGACTCGTCAATCTGACCCGCGAGACAGTTCACGTACTCGTCGAGCACATGACTCTTGTCGGGCCAGGCCAGCGCGGCAATGCGGCCGCCCAGGATGGGCCCGCGCTCCCACAGGGTCACCTTGTGTCCCCGTCGGGCTGCGGTGACAGCGGCCGAGATGCCCGCCGGCCCGCCGCCCACCACCAGCACCCGTTTCGTCGCCGCCGGCGCCGGTCCCTCCGGCCAATCCGGCCAGTCCACTTCATGCGCCGTCAGCGGGTTTGTGACGCACTCCGCGAAACCCTCCGGGCTGTGCCGGCGCTCCATACAGGCCTGATTGCACAGGATGCAGGGGATGATCCGGTCCGCCCGGTCCTCCTGCGCCTTCCGCACCCAGTCCGCATCTGCCAGCAACTGTCGACCCAGCGCCACCAGATCGCAGCGCCCGTGGGCGATGGCGTCCTCCGCGAAAGCCGGGTGACGGATATTCCCCACGCCGATCACCGGCACCTGCACGGTCCGAGAGATCGCCTCCGACAGGTGCAGCAGGTGGCCTTCCGGCAGCATCCACGGAGCGGAAGCGTAGTAGGAAGTCTCCCCGACGCAGGCCGACACATGCATGGCGCAGTAGCCGTACTCCTCCAGGAGACGCGCCACCCGCAGGGCCTCGTCGAGTTTCATGCCGCCTTCGAGAAACTCGTCGGCGGATATGCGGCACCAGACCGGGTAGTCCCTGCCACAGCGCCGCCGGATCTCCTGCATGACCTCGAAAGCGAACCGGGTGCGTTTGACGGTGTCGCCACCGTAGGCATCGGTGCGCTGGTTCAGGAGGGGCGACAGGAAGGAGCAGCCCAGGTACCCGTGGGCCATGTGGACCTCCACCCCGTCATACCCCGCCTTTTTCGCCCGCAGAGCGCCCTCGCCAAAGGCCTGGGTGGTGGCTCGGATCTCTTTCACCGTCATCTCACGGGGCATGCGCCGGTCGCGTCCGGCAACCACCGCCGAAGGGGAGATGCATTGCCCGCCAATGCTGTTCGGGTCGGCCTGCCTGCCCCCGTGCTGAATCTGCAGCGCGATCCTTCCACCGGCTTCATGGACGGCATCCACGAGGCGCTTGTGGCCGGGGATGAAGGAATCATCCAGGATGGCCAGCATCCGCGGGCTGGTCAGCCCGGACTGCTGGACCGCGGTGTGCTCGACGATGCTCAACCCCACGCCGCCTTCTGCTCGGGCAACGTGGTAGGCGATGAGCCGGTCGGTGACCTTGTGGTCCTCGCCGGCATAGTTCGTCGCCATGGGTGCGAGAACCACCCGGTTGGGCAGTTCGAGGGCGCCCAGGCGGATTGGGGAAAACAGGTGGGGGTACTTATTCATCGCAGTCACCCTGCAGGGTCGCGAGCCCTGTCCTGGATGGCGTGTGGACCGGTGGCGGGAGAACAATCGCACGTTTGCGGCAGGAATGCAAGTGCCTGCGAACCGGGATGCGGCCGCGCCTGCCCGTGCGCGCAGGTAAAATGGTTTCCACGGGGGAATTCTGATATACTACGGCAAGAATCCAGGCCGGTAAGAGAATCCTTTGCACATCGCGGGAGGGTACCATGGCTAAGAAGATCAAGGCCGCTGTCATCGGCGCCGGGATCGGCAAGTATCACATCGAGGGTTACCAGGCCAGCGGCAAGGCCGACGTCGTCGCCTTGTCCGACGTAAACCCCGTTGCCCTCGCGGACGTCTGTGCCAAGTTCGATATCCCCGGCGCGTATACCGACTTCAAGGAGATGCTCAAGGACGACGCCATTGACTGTGTGAGCGTCTGCGTCCCCAACGCCCTGCATGCGCCGCTGGTCATAGAGTGCCTCAAGGCCGGCAAGCATGTGTTGTGCGAAAAGCCCCTGGCCCGAGATGCCAAAGAGGGCCAGAAGATGGTGGATGCGGCCGCTGCCGCCGGCAAGAAGTTCATGATTCAGTTCAACAACCGCTACCGGCCCGAAGCCATGCTGCTCAAGCAGTACGCCGACGCTGGCGAGATGGGCAACC
>JAGPGE010000195.1 GCA_018056145.1 Armatimonadota bacterium | reverse complement strand
ACCTGCAGGAGCGAGATGTGATATACTACCAAGATACGCGCCGCATGGCGTTCAGCCGACTCCCCGATTCCCAGCAAGGAGCACCCGCCCATGTCCTCACATTTCGTCGACGATATCATGTCCACCGTTGTGTCCCGGAACCCGGGCGAAACGGAGTTCCACCAGGCGGCCCAGGAAGTTGCCGAGTCCGTGGCCGTCGTGGTCGAGAGGCACCCCGAGCTTGCCCGCGCGAAGGTCTTCGAACGCATCCTCGAGCCCGACCGCCAGATCATCTTCCGCGTGGCGTGGCTGGATGATGCGGGTGAAGTGCAGGTCAACCGTGGCTTCCGCGTGCAGTTTAACAGCGCCATCGGCCCGTACAAGGGCGGCCTGCGATTTCATCCCTCCGTCTACCTGGGCATCATCAAGTTCCTCGGGTTCGAGCAGGTCTTCAAGAATGCTCTGACAACCACACCCATCGGGGGCGCCAAGGGTGGCAGCGACTTCGACCCCAAAGGGAAAAGCGACAACGAGGTCATGAAGTTCTGCCAGGCCTTTATGAACGAGCTGTTTCGGCACATCGGCCCGGACACCGATGTCCCCGCGGGAGACATCGGCGTGGGTACCCGCGAAATCGGCTACCTGTTCGGCCAGTACCGCAAGATCGTCAACGAGTTCACAGGCGTGCTCACCGGCAAGGGACTCGAATGGGGCGGCTCTTTCGTGCGCAAGGAAGCCACCGGCTACGGCCTGGTGTACTTCACCACGCGCATGCTGGAGAGCATCGGCAAGACCTGGGAGGGTCTGGATGTCGTGATCTCCGGGTCGGGCAATGTGGCGATCTACGCCGCTGAGAAGGCCATGCAGCTCGGAGCGCGGGTCATCGCCATGTCCGACAGCAGCGGGTACATCGTGGACACCGAGGGCATCAACCTCGAGACGATCCAGCGAATCAAGGAAGTCGAGCGGGGGCGCATCCGCGAGTATACCGAGTACCATCCGCGGGCCGAGTACTACGAGGGCTGGCGGGGAATCTGGTCCGTGCCCTGTGCGGTGGCCCTGCCCAGCGCCACGGAAAACGAGATCGACGAAGCGGCGGCGAAACTGCTCGTGGAGAACGGGTGCCTTGCCGTGGCTGAGGGCGCAAACATGCCAAGCACGCCGGAAGCGATCCACATCATGCAGGAGCACGGGATCCTGTTCGGGCCCGCGAAGGCCGCGAACGCCGGAGGCGTGGCCACCAGTTCGCTGGAGATGGCCCAGAACTCCAGCCGCCTGAACTGGACCTTCGACGAGGTGGACCGGCGCCTCAAGCTCATCATGGACTGTGTCTACGAGCAGTGTCTGGACGCCGCTGAGAGCTACGGGCGCGGCGGGAACCTTGCGGCAGGCGCGAATATCGCGGGCTTCCTGAAGGTGGCGCGCGCCATGCTGGCGCAGGGAGTCGTGTGAGCGAGCCGGTCTTTCTGAAGGCAAAGGCCGGATATCCTCCCGCGGGTCTGCGCGAGGAGGCATCCGGCCTTTTCGCTTGCGGTATTGCGCGCTCTGCTTTGCGGGAGCGGGAACTCCAGGTATGGCGGAGTCCATCGCTGACACTGCCGCCGGAGCGCCTCAGTCCTCGGGCCTCAGCAACGCCTCCGGCGACGTGGACATCACTGACGGAAGGCCCAATAGGTCCACGTAGTGGTCTTCCATGTGAACCCCGGAAGGCTTCGCCATTGCGAGGCACCATATCTCGCCCTCTGACGCCGCCGGGAGGGTGACGTCGAACTGGTGGGCGCGGGTGATGTTGTCCTGCTCGCCCACCATCTCGCCCGCCGGGTTGTAAAGGGTCGCCTTGACACCCTCGCCAGAGCCCTCCCCGAAGAGCTTCACGCCGAACTCGCGCAGGCCAGCAGGCACGTAGAAGTAGAGCTTCGTAACGGTCGAGAGGAATCGGATGGGCGAACCGGCGCCGGTGATGCACATCCGATGGGTCGACTCGCCCATGCGCACGTAGTTCGCACCTGCATTGAGCTTGACCGTGTACGCGCCGGTCTCGGGCGCGGCGAACTCCACCTTGCCGTCGCCCTGGAACGGTATTCTCACGTCAGCGACGATCGCGCCGGAAGGGCTGGTCACCGTGACAGGCATTGTGGAGCCGCTGTACTTGCCCACCTGCCCGTGGGTGACTGCGAAGCTGACGGCGTCGCCCTCCTCCGCGTACACGATGTAGGTGGCTGTTCCCCGATTGCGGATCGCGGACAGGTTGCAGGCCGCGGGGGCGTTGGGAGAAACAGGAATCAGGGAACGGTCGCCCATGTCGTACTTCGGATAGCGCTTGAGGAGGGTGTAGGGCATCCACTTCTTGATGGCCGCATCGTCGATGGTGACATCCTCGCGCTCCTGGTCCCGCTCGATGATAAGGTTGCCGGTGATCGCTTCCAGCCCCGCTTCGCCAGAATTGTCGATGAAGGTCATCGGCGCGCGGTCCACCGAGTCGCGGATGGACACATTGCGGAACTCGATCTCACCCACGGGCCGGTTCGATCCGTCGCGCGCAGCCAGAATGATGGGGGCAGCCGCTACCGAATTGGGCGCCGGGTCGATGACGCTGCAGTCCACGTAGGCCAGGCTCATCCCACCCACAGGCTTGCCGCCCACATAGATGCCGCCGCCTCCGCTGCGCTCGAAAACGCAGTTGGCGAAGACCACGTCACCGGAGACCGCATCCGCTTTCGTGTTGCCGGTGTACATCGCGCATCCCGGACCCGCGTCATCCACGGAACGACAGTTCTCGAAGCGCATGGTGACCGGTGCGGACTCCGCGGTCAGCGACGGGAGGTACGAGACAAACCCGCCGCCCTTGTTGCCCTGACTGAGGCAGTTGCGCATGACCACATTCGCGATCTTTTCGCTGGACTCGTTGGGCTCGAAGTCGATCCCCGCTTGAGGGGGAGTTCCCCCGGTGTCCCTCAGGATGGTGTTCTCGATGAGCAGGTTTTCGGCGCTGATGACGCTAATTCCCTGGCGGTAGTTGCGGTCGCAGATGACATCCTTGATGACGATGTCCAGGTTAGTGCGGCCGCGGGTGGCGACTCCCAGGTAGATTCCGTCGCCGCCGCTCTCGGCCAGTGTCAGGCCGAAAACCTTCACGTTCGTGCAACTGCGGATGCTCAGGCAGTGTCGCCACTCGGCCTTCTTGTACTCGGGTCCGTCGTAGTCCGACCGGTGCATGCGCAGCGTGGCGCCGTAGCCGTTGAGGACGATGTTCTCCTTGTTCGCGGCGGTCATGAGGGTGTCATTGCCGCCCTTGTACTCGCCCCTCTTCGCCAGGATCTCGGTGCCCTCCTCGAAGAAGATCTCCTGGTTCGACGCAAGCTGGAGCGGGGTCACGATCCACGGCTTGCCCATGTTCTCAATGATCAGCTTCTGCGCTCCGGAGTTGATCGCGGCCTGGAGCGCAGCGGTCGAGTCAGCCTCATCAAAGCCCCACCAGGAGGCCTTCGCGGTGGTGAGTTTTCCGGATTTCACGTCATCGATCGCCTGCTGGTTCACTGCGGGCTGGCCGGCAGCGAAGGCGCAGCCCAGCGCGGCGATCAGGATTGCCAGATGGGTCACGGCGCGTCTGCTCATGTTGGGTCATCTCCCTTTGCGTCGATAGTTGGCGGCGATGATCACCGCGGTTGCTTGTCACTGAGAGCGGTATCGATGTGCGCGACGGCCTTAGCGTCCAGTTCGGCCAGCTCGTTGATGATGCGGATTGCGTCCCTGCGGACTCCCGGCTCAGCCAGCTTCAGGGCCTTCTCGTCGGACCGCCCATTGCCCCCGACCAGCCCCCACATCTGCCAGATCAGATCGTGTTCCCTGTCGTAGCAGGCAGCGGCCGCGGCAAGCTCTTCCGCCGCCCAGGGCAGGAACTCGGCGGTCTGCTCCAGGTACCGCGCAGCATACCAGCGACCCTCAGCGACGGTGCCCGCTGCGTCATCATGGACGTCAAACATCAGGCGCAGGCGACCGAGGTCATCTGTGGCGAACTCCTCGTCATGCCCGAGATGCTGTGCCCAGGCCGCATACGCGGCGAGACCGTTGTGGCGGTCCGGGAACACTGTGAGCGTGCGCGAGATAGTGAGCGCCCAGTAGAGGCTCTGCCGGTGAACTTCCGCGCGGTCCGGTGGAGGCAGCTTCTCCCCGATGAACATCAGCCCTTCAGTATCCGCGAGCCAGTCGGCCTTGCGGAACTGGCCGGAAGGCAGGCGGTCTGCACCCTGCTTGCACGCGTCGAGGTCCTGGAAGAAGCTCCAGCCGGTGAGGGCCGCTCCGGACCCCTCGTACCCGACGATGATGCAGCACTCTGGTGGGCCTATGACCCCGAACCCGAGCACCGGCACCCCTCCGGCGATGCTTTGCATTATGCGGCGGGTCAGTGGAGCGGGATCGGCGTTGCGGTCGATGCTGCAGACCATGTCGCAACAGTACCCTACGGCCTCAAAGCCCCGCTGGAAGGGCCCTGTGGGGTCATTGCAGGCGAGGGCAAGGTCGACATTGTCCCGGCTCCACCCCGGCTTCCAGTTGAGCCGGAAAGCCGCACCGGTTGCGCCCATGAGGTACACGTACATTTCATCCAGTCGCCATGAACGCCCATGGGCCTGGATTTCGCGAGCCCCGTAGTCTTCGCCGAGAAACTCCAGACAGGCGCGCAGGCAGGACGGGAAGGGCGTGAGTTCGGGGCAGCGCGGCGGTTCGGGATGGAACCCGACTCTGGGCACTCCCTCGAGCACAAGGCGGTCGGGCAGATCGCAGCCACAGCAGCTTGAAGTCACGGACGAGGCCTCCCGGGCAATCTGGTGTACTCGGGACGGTATTTCACCGCGCAAGGCATTTGTCCCTGCGCGGGTGCCGGACGTCCTGAACGGCCTTGTGCCAGAAGGATAGATGTGTTATAGACCGGGCATTGCACGCTACACGGAGGCACGAGAGCATGCCAGTGAGCGAGACCCCGATCTCCTCGGCGACAGGCTGGTCCGGCGTCTGGCGTCCGGAAGTGCCCAGGCGCCTGACCGACGCGACCCGGGAGCTTGCCCGGCGCGCGCAGTCCGGCGAACACGGGCGGACAATGCGCAACGCAGACTTCGTGCTGAATGAAGCGTCGGTTACGGGGATGTCCCCCGACCTGCGCTATGCCCACGCGGCGATGCTGGTGGCTCGCGAGGCGCCTCTTCGCATCCTTCCGGGGGAGAAGATCGTGGGGTCGGCGACGCTGCTCGAAGCTGCCGCGCACATGACCCCGGTAGCGGGAGTTCACAGCACCAGCCACACCACCCTCGGCTTCCACCGAGTGCTGAAGACCGGATACCGTGGCCTGCGGCAGCAGATTGAGGAGCGATTGGCGCGGGGAGACTTCGAGCCGTACGGACCGGAGAAACCGGAAGAAAGCCCTGCGCGTGGCGAGGAGTTCCTGCAGGCGCTCCTGGTGTGCCTGGATGCTGCGCAGGTCTGGCGTCAGCGACATCTTGCGCTGCTCGACAAACTTGCGGCGAATGCTGACGGCGCAGAGCGCGCCGGGTATCTGCAGGTCAGGCGCTGCTTGGAGAAGGTGCCTGAGAATCCGCCCGAGACCTTCCGCGAAGCGGTGCAGTCGCTCTGGTTCATGTATGCCTTCCAGCGGCTCATGGGCAACTGGTCGGGCGTGGGCCGCGTGGATGCCATGCTCGGACCGTACCTGCAGCGGGACCTTGAGGCCGGTCTGATCGACCTTGACGAGGCCCGCGATCTGATCGCGCATTTCTGGATCAAGGGCTGCGAGTGGATCGGCGCTTTCGACACACCCGGTTCGGGCGACGCCCAGCATTACCAGAACGTGATTCTGGGTGGGGTGGATGAAGCGGGCAATGAAGTCACCAACGAGGTCACTTACCTCGTGCTGGATGTGGTCGAGGAACTGCAAATAAGCGACTTCCCGATTGCGGTTCGGGTGAACTCCCGCACTCCGAGTCGGCTTCTGCGGCGCATCGCCGAGGTCCAGCGCCATGGAGGCGGGATCGTGGCCATCTACAATGAGGACGTGGTGCTCGAGGGCCTGGTGAAGTTCGGGTACTCGCCCGAAGAGGCCCGCGGTTACACGAATGACGGCTGCTGGGAAGTCATCATGCCCGGGCGCACCTGCTTCGGCTATGCGCCTTTCGATATGCTGGGGATTCTGCAGGACGCCCTGGGCCTGCGCGGAGAAACGGCGCAGACGCCCGACTTCGACGACTTCGAGGCCCTGTACGCCGCGTTCCTACGCGGTCTGCGGGCGCACATCGACGCGTTCAACTCAGGTGCGGATCACCACGCCGCAAGTGGCCACCCGGCGCCGCTCATCTCGCTCATGGTGGAGGACTGCATCGAACGCGCCCGCGGATACTTCGACCGGGGCGCCCGGTACAACGTGCTTTCGCCACACGCGGGTGGCATGCCCGATACTGCCAACAGCCTCCTGGCCATCCGGCGGATTGTGTTCGAAGACGAGACCCTGAGCCTGCCCGAACTGGTGCGAGTTCTGCGCACCGACTGGGCAGGGCAGGAACACCTTCGGCGGATGGTCGCCAACCGCCTGGCATACTACGGCAACGATGACCCCGATGCAGATTCTATGATGCGCCGGGTGTTTGACGACTACACGGCGATGGTGTGGGAGCTACCGGAGCGCAACGGGGTGAAGCGCCCGGCGGGGATCAGCACCTTCGGGCGGGAGATCGCCTGGGCGCCCAGCCGCTGCGCCTGCCCGGACGGGCACCAGGCCGGGGCGATCCTCGCGACCAACTGCTCACCCAGCCCGGGCACCGACCGCGAGGGCCCGACGTGTGCGGTAAAGTCCTTTTGCAAGCTGGACTTCACCCGCACCCCGAACGGCGCGACGCTGGAACTCAAACTACACCCCACCACGGTTCAAGGCGAGGATGGGCTGAACGCGATGGTTAGCCTCCTGCGCACTTTCGTGGAACTGGGCGGGTTCTACCTGCAGGTGGACGTGGTGGATTCGGCAATGCTGATCGACGCCCAGCAGCACCCAGAGAAGTACCCGAACTTGTCGGTGCGCATCTCCGGGTGGTCGGCACGTTTCGCGACGCTGAGCAAGGAATGGCAGGACATGATTATCCAGCGCACCCAGCAGTATTTCGGGGGGTAGGGGAGAAGGCATCGGACGCGGCGCCAACGGGCAACAACCGGCCGGCGAGACGCCGGCCCCACGCGGCAGAAGGGTCAAAGCGGGGGATGTCTCACACAAGCCCATCAGTGCTGAGCCGACGGGTGCCGCTGGCGCAGGGGCAGCGGCTCGTTCTGGTGGGCCATGAGGTCGCACATCAGGCACTTCAGGCGCGTTCGTTCGCACGCCAGGTCCCGGGCGTCCCAGAGATTGGTGCTCTCCAGCGGGTCGTTGTCCAGGTCAAACAGCATCCCCGAACCGTCTCCGAACTCGGTGTAGTGCCACTGCGGTGTGAGCACGGAGCGCGACCGCAGGTCCACGTCGATGACCCCGTAGTTCCCGTAGCTCTCGATCAGCGCCGCGTCCGGGCGGTCGAGGTTCCCGGATTCCTCCAGCACCGGGCGCAGACTAAGGCCCTCCACCGGCACCTCATCCGGCGCGTTCATGTAGTCGATCACGGTGGGGAAGATATCCAGCAGGGTGACCATCGACGGGTCGCGGTGTGGGCTTACCCCAGCTCCTGCGACGATCATCGGGATGCGATAGCAGGCGTCGAAATGCCAGCCCCCTTTTGTGGCAAGGCCGTAGTCGCCCAGCATGTCGCCGTGGTCGGCGGTGAAGATCACCAGCGTGTCATCCGCAATTCCCTGGGAGCGCAGGCATTCCATCACGCGCCCCACCTGGTCGTCGATAAACGCTACCGATGCGAGATAGTAGCGCCGCATGGTGAGCCAGTCGTCGCGTGTCACCTCGTTGAAACTGCGGATGAAGTGCACGTGCTGGTAGCGCTGCACTGCGCGGTGCAGCGCCGGGTCGCCTGACTCCAGCGGCTCGGGGACCAATGCCGGGTCAATGCGGTCGAGATACTCCGCCGGCGGGTCGTATGGGTCATGGGGGTCCACGAAAGACATCTTCAGGAAGAACGGTCGCGACGGGTCGCGGTTCTCGATGTACTGGATCGCCTCATTGCCCACCCAGCGAGTCTGGCAGACGTGGGCGTCGATGATGGACGGGTAGGTCATGCGCGCCTGAACGTTGGGCGGATGGGCCGCATGGGCCTCGCGCACTTCGGTGAGAAGGTCGCGATGATCCGGGCCGTAGTCATTGAGGTGGGGCATCGGCCAGACAGTGGCCAGTGCGCGCTGGAAGTGCGCGGGGTGCTCGCGCTCCACCCAATCCAGCCAGTGGCCGGCGCGGATGTCTTCGGTGGTCTGCGCCTGGTCGAATCCCCACTTGCGCACATCGTTGTAGGCCGACCTACCGTGGCATTCCAGGTGGAACTTCCCCACTCCGAAGGTCTGCACGCCCTGCCCCTGAAGCACCTGGGGGAAAGTGGTGAGGCCGGGAGCGAGTTCCCACCCGTTGTACCACAGCCCGTGGTGCTGGGCGCTGCGCCCGGTGATGAGCGATGCCCGCGCGGGCATGCAGACAGGATAGGGCGAGACGCACCGGTCGAACTGCACGCCACTGTGTGCGAGGTCGTCCAGGTGCGGAGTGGATGCGGCGGGATTCCCGTAGCACCCGAGCCATCGGGCGCTCAACTGGTCGGCCATGATCAGGATGACGTTCACGGTCTGCCTCCTGCAAGTCCGGTCTGAGTGCGGGGCCCCGTCGGCTGGAAGGCGCCGACACCCCGCACCTGCTGGCTGCATGATCAGGTCACGGGTGTGCGCGATGTCCAGCGCACGGGTCCCGTGACAAGGCCATCGGCTTCACTCAGGCTCGCCTCAGTGCGGGGCCCCGTCGGCTGGAAGGCGCCGACACCCCACACCTGTTGGCTGCATGATCAGGTCACGGGTGTGCGCGATGTCCCGCGCACGGGTCCCGTGACAAGGCCATCGGCTTCCCGCAGGCTCGCCTCAGTGCGGGGCCCCGTCGGCTGGAAGGCGCCGACACCCCGCACCTGTTGGCTGCATGATCAGGTCACGGGTGTTCGCGATGTCCAGCGCACGGGTCCCGTGACAAGGCCATCGGCTTCCCGCAGGCTCGCCTCAGTGCGGGGC
>JAGPGE010000194.1 GCA_018056145.1 Armatimonadota bacterium | reverse complement strand
TTGTCTCTGGCGCCTGTCTTCAGCTTGTTGCTGTCAGTTTTCAGCACGAGTTCGAGACCGTTGTTTAGCCGCTTCACCTCCTGCACCGAGAGCCCTTCGGGCGGTTCGCTTAGATCCACGTGCAGGTTCTGAAGGGCAGGTCCCGCGGGAACGCTCACCCGCACCGCCGCGCTACCTCCAGGGGGAATTCGAAGCGGTTCCGCGCTGGCAAGCGCGATGGTCGGGGCGAATCGGCGCGCGGGATTGACGTATGCGACCATGGCCTGAGACGGCACCAGGTGGCGGTATGCGAAGGCCTGCATCATGTCCTGGCTGGGGACCGCGAGCCGCGTCAGGATCTGGCCATCGACCTGCGCGCTGCCGGCGAACTGAAGAGCGATCTGGCTTCCCTGCAGTTCGCGGGAGGCGTTGACGGTCATCCGCACCTTATCGCAACCGGCCGGGATGCGTCCCCCACTGAGCGTCAGGCCGAAGGGAGCGCCCACAAGCGCCAGGTCGATCTCGCCCTCAAACCCGTCTTGGCGCAGCGCGTAGACGCAGACCGGTGCGGATCGCCCGGCACTGATTGTCACGCTGGACGGCGCGATGCGGAGCGCGAAATCCGGCTTTGGCGGGCCGATGTGCAGGCGGTACGCGTACTCCGGGCCACCGTGGGACTGGGCGTCGGCGAGGACGGCGCGATAGGTCCCGTCCTCAGGCGGCGTGAAGCTCACCCGGGAGTCGGCGTGGTGGGTAACCAGGCCGGTGGACTTGTCCTCCCAGTCATCGTTGACGGCAAGCACCTTGCCTGTCTCATCGGTGATTCGCAGCAAAGCATCCAGGGGCGACCCGAGTCGTCGCGCATAGACCTCAACCACCACGGTGTGGTCCCTCTGACCAACGAACTGGAATGTGTCCCGCTCGCCCGGTCTCTCAATGCGCCCGTTGATGATGCACGCAGGCGCGGCGTTCGCGGCGCCCGACTCGTCTATCTCCGGCAGGTCACTCACCTGGTAGGACACCGGGTTTGACACACCGGCACCGCATTGCCAGGCGCCAACACGCACCGACTCAACACCCGGCGCGGTGTCGAGCACAACGCTGTCCCACGGGAGGTTCCAGCCTGTCGCCGAGACAACGGCCTGACTCCCGGCCCGGGCGCCCAGCGGGAAGATAGATGTGATGAACGGGTGCTCGCCCACGCTGATCCGGTACACGAAGTCCTCGCGTCCGCGGTAGATCGAGTCGCGGATCTCGACGCTGTACTCCCCGTCTTCGGGGACCTCGTACATCATCACGGGGTCCGGGTTGAAGCGGTAGTCATCGGTGAAGGCGACTTCCCTGCCTTTGGCATCGAAGAGGGCGAGTGTCGCCTGAAACCACCCCGGGACGGCGTCGGCGAGATAGGGGATAAGCCGCCGCGCCTGGGCTTCGAGGACCAACTTCTGCCCCTTGCGGGCCGCGAACCGGAAGCGGTCCACGTCTCCGGGCATGATCTGGCCGTTGAGGACAACGGGCAACTGCAGTGCGGGCTGGACCGGGGCGGTGGGCTCGTTAGGCTCCTGCTCCAGCGCCTCGGGAGAGTCGCTCACCTGGAACCACAGCGGGTTGGTAAGGCCCTCGCCGGTGACGATGCGCAGTTCGCGGTAACCGGGAACTGCGTCGACATCCACCGTCACGTCCATAATGACCTGGTCGGCGATCTGAGCATTCTGCTGGCGTTTGGGGTCGAAGAGCTTCTTGCGCAGTTCGTCCAGTTCCTTGAGGCTCATCGTCTCCAATCCGCGCAGCAGCGGGTGATCGGGAAGCGCGGGGAGCTCCTCTTCGGCCTTATCCTCCTTGCCGTCACGGCGCGGGGAAAGGGCCTGTCCGGGCATGCCCGCCTCGGCCATGCGTTTCTTCGCCAGAGCCCGGATATGCTTGGCGATGTCTCCCAGCTGGCCGTTGTTCAGCGCTCGGACATATTCCACCACCGATACTCTCACCCCGGCGCCGACCACGATGACGCTGCTTGCGCCGCCAAGATTCTGGCCGCCAGCGGTGACGCGCACGGTGGTTCCCTGCCGCGCACCGGAGGGGTAGAGGTATCCAATGCCCGGGGGCCCTCCGGGCGGCTGGCCCCAGGCTTGCGCGGCGAACAGCGCCAGCGCGGCGAGGATCACAGGTCTGAAGCGTGGCATTGTGTTGCCCCCATCATCACATGATTTCGGTCAGCCGTCCCTTGCCTTTCGAGGCGAGGGTCAGCGGCAGGTCAAGCCCGCGCGGGTTCGGCAGCGGACCTTCCGGGTCGATGCCCATGAGCTGGTACATGCTGCCCAGGAGGTCCTGGGGGTAGACGGGACGCTCGGCGACGTCCTCGCCGCAGGCATCCGGCGCGCCGGCGACCCGCCCTCCCTTGAACCCGCCACCCGCGACGACAACGCTGAAACATTTGCCGTAGTGCCCTCGGCCCCCATTCCAGGGCGCTTCCCACTGCACTCTCGGCGTGCGGCCGAATTCCCCACCCCACCAGACGATGGTCTTGTCCAGCAGGCCCCGGTCCGACAGGTCCTGCAAGAGTGTGGCCATCCCCCGGTCCAGTTCCGGCAGTTTCCGGCGCATGGTCTCGAAATGCTGCTTGTGGGTGTCCCAGCCCTTGTAGTTTATGGTCACGTAGGGCACCCCAAGCTCCACCAGCCTCCGCGCTGCGAGACACGACTGCCCGAAGGTATTGCGACCGTACCGATCCCGCAACTCGTCGGTCTCAGTGGACAGGTCGAACACCTTGCCCGCGTCACCGAGAATCAGGTCATAGGCTTTCTCTTCGCACTGTTTGAGCTTCGCGAAGCGCGGGTCGCCGGGCATTGCGTTGCCGAGGGTGTCGAGGGTATGCAGCAAGTCGCGGCGGTCCTTTTGGCGCTCGTCAGTGACGCCGGCCGCGATAACTCCGGCCACCTCGAAGCGCTTCTGGTTGGGGTCGCCGCCGGTTGCGAAGGGCTTGTACACCGGCCCGAGAAAGCCTGCTTCGGAGAACCGGCCCTGGGGCTCCGTGAGCACGATGTAGGGCGGGATCAGCCCCTTGTACCCGTGGTCGTAGCCCTTCATGAGCGAGACCACCGCGCCGGCGCACGGGAAGACCAACCCGCCTCCGGGCTCGCGGCCCGTCTGCATCACATACGAAGCGGTCTCGTGGGCGTTGATCCCGTGGGTCATGCTGCGGATGATCGCGTACTTGTCCGCCTGCTGGGCTAGCAGCGGCAGGGATTCCCCGATCTGGATGCCATCCACGTTCGTCGGGATCGCCTTTGCCAGCGGGCCGCAGTAGTCATAGCCCGCGGAGGGCTTAGGATCGAAGGTGTCGAGATGCGCTGGGCCGCCCCACATCCAGATCTGAATGATCGACTTCGCTTTCGCGGGAGTTGCCGCGTCCTGCGCCCAGGCTTTTCGGGGCAGATCGAAAGCGAGGGCCGCCGCTCCAAGTGCTCCCAGCCTGAGCAATTCCCGCCTGCTGATTGCGCCTGTGGCATCGTCTCTGCTCATGTCAGCTCTCCCGTGTTTTTCTGGTGCCGGTCATGCATCGGGCGGCCCCGACAAGCGGCCATCAGTGGCGGTAGAGGAACTCCGTGGTGTTGATGAGCGCCCACATGATGTCTTCAGCCGCCTGTCGCATGGTAAGCCCCTGCGCATCGAACCGCCGGCTCGCAGCGGACATTTCCGTGGGCGTCGGATGGCGTGACAGTACGGCCAGGTAGATGCCGTCAACCACCGCGGATCTGTTCCACCGCGACTGCATGAGGATCGCCGTCAGTACCGGGCTGCGGCCCACCTTCTGGTGGATGTCGGTGGAGTTCAGCAAGTGCAGGCGCTGAGCGTCCGACGGCTCGTTGTTGCGCTCGGATTCTAGTCCCGTGTCCCGCGCGGGTCGGCCGAACATCTCCAGAAACTGGCTGGTGATGCTGCCGTCGGCCAGGGCGATGGTTCGCTGCTCCTCGGGGATGTAGGTGAAGGGCTCGGGGATCGGGCTGGAGTAGCTCTCGCGATCTCCGCCAAATTTGCACAGGGCATCCACCAGCACTTCCGCCTCCAGCCGCCGCGCCGGGTAGCACGCGAACAGCTTCTCAGCGTCCGGGTCATCGCTGCGGCTAATACACGACTGCTGGTAAGTACGCGAGTTGAGGATGATGCGGAACAGCTGGCGCAGGTCGTATCCCGAGGCGGCGAACTCCTTCTCGAGATATGCCAGAAGCTGCGGGTTGACCGCGGGGTTGTCCGGGCGGATGTCGTCGGGTTCGTGGATGATGCCACGCCCCATGAACCACGACCAGACGCGGTTTACCACAGCCCGCGCGAACCATTTATTGTCGGGCGCGATGAGCCAGTCGGCGAACACCACGCGCGGGTCCTGACCTTCGGTGACGGCGACCTGAGTGCCGTCGGGGAGGGTGGCGTCAAAGGCGCCGGTCTTCTCCGGGTCAGGCTGGACGATCTCCTCTTTCCACTCCGCGGTCTTCTTGTAGGCAATGCGTGAGAAGAAGGCCTGCATGTTCGCGCGGTCGGTCTCGGGCCACGTCTCCAGCCGCGTGCCCATGAATGTGAGCGCGACGGCCTGGGCGATTGCAGCCGGGTCGCGCCCCTGCACCGCCCGGTAGAAGTTGACCTGCGGCACCCGAAAGTTGCTGCCGCTGGAAGTCAGCAGTTCTCGGGCGAACTGGTCGTAGGGCATGTTGGTGCGGACCGCATCGTGGATCCAGCGGTGATAGGCCTGCACAGCGTTGGGCCACAGGTTGATGGGGAACTCAGCCTTCACACGCAGGATGTCGCACCACTTGAGCGTCCGGTAATCGGCGAACTCATTGCGCGCGAAGAGGGACTCGATCAGCTTCTCACGCTTGCCGGCGGACCCGTCGCCGAGAAACACCCGGACCTCCTGGGCATCGGGAAGGGTGCCGATCAGGTCCAGGTACACGCGGCGGATGAACACGGCGTCCGAGCAGGGGTGGGCGGGCTCAATGCCCCGCTCGCGAAGCGCGCCCTGGACGAGTTCGTCGAGCTGGGTCATAGCGATGGGCCAGTCGCCGCGTTCGAAGGGGTAGGCTACTTGGGCGTGGGTTGCCTGGGAGGACAGGACACAAAGCGTGAGTGCAAATGGCAGGAATGTGGTCCTCATCATTTGCGCGTGCATCCCCGTTATGATGTGCGGCATTGCCCCCACCCGGCACTTCGATGCGTTACGGACGAAAGCATACGCGTCGATGTTCAGCGTCTCCCGCCTTAGCACGGCAGGCCAGCGCCAGTGCATGGAGGAGATGCCAACACTCGTGGCGAATTGCCATGGCCTTGTCCAGGTCAAAGTTGTCGCGAAATCAGACTGAGCATCCGTCTTGCCCGGCGCCAATTCACTCGGAGGAGCACAATGCGAACCCCTTGGCACACGGACAAATGGTTCACCAGCCCCTGGAATTTCGACGAGGCTGTGCGTTCGCAGATACAGCTTCCGGAGACCATCCGCTTCCATGATATCACCTTGCGAGACGGCGAGCAGCAGACGGGCGTCGTCCTTACGAAGGAGGAGAAGGTGCGCATCGCCGTGATGCTGGCGGAGGCCGGTGTCCACCGCATTGAGGCTGGCATGCCCGTTGTCTCGCCCGCGGATAAGGCTGCCATCGAGGAGATCGTAGCCCTCGATCTCCCCGCCGAGATCTTCTGCTTCTCGCGCTGCATGGTGGATGACGTGAACCGCGCGGCGGACACCGGCGCGGATGGCATTGTGGTGGAGATCCCGTCCAGCGAGCACCTGCTCGAGAAGGCGTACAACTGGCCGCTGGAGAAGGCCATTGACCTGTCCATCAGCGCCACCCAGCGCGCGAAGGAACTCGGGCTGTACACCGTCTTCTTTCCCATCGACGCTTCGCGCTCCGACCTGAACTGGTTCCTGGACCTCATCACGAAAGTCGCCACCGAGGGCCACATGGATGCCCTCGCGGTGGTGGACACCTTCGGCGGAACCAACCCGCACGCCATCCCGTACCTCGTCAAGACCGCGAAGCAGCGCGTGGGCAAGCCGGTGGAAACTCACTTCCACGATGACTTCGGTATGGGCGTTGCCAACACAATCCTGGGTCTTGCGGCAGGGGCGGAAGTTGCGCACGTCACGGTCAGTTCAGTGGGTGAGAGGGCCGGCAACGCAGCGCTGGAGGATGTGGCGCTCGCACTGCTGACCATGTACGACATGGACACGGGGATCAAGTACGAGAACCTGTGCGAGTTGTCTGCTTACGTCCGCGAGACCACCCGCATGCAGGTCCCGACGAACCGGCCGATCATCGGCGAGAACCTGTACAAGGTGGAATCCGGGATCATCGCCGCCTGGCTGCGCAACTGCGGGCGCGAGCACCTCCTGGAACTCTTCCCGTACCTGCCCGAACTGGTCGGACAGAGCGATCCGGAAGTGGTGCTCGGCAAGGGCAGCGGCATGGACTCGCTGAAGATCTGGTTGGAGAAGACCGGGCTCAGCGTGGATGAGGCGCTGCTGCCCGAGTTGCTCCTGCGGGTGAAGGAGAAGGCCATCGAGAAGAAGGACCTGCTGACGGAGGACGAGTTCAAGGCGCTGGTGGACGCCGTGAATGGGCAGTAGGGGAGCGTTACTGAACCGCTGCACCGGAGACAATGCGGGGTGTGCTCCTTCGAGCACACCCCGCTTGGGTCTGAGTGAGGGCTCCCCTCAGCTCAATACCACGCGAAGGGCTGTTCGCCCAGCCACGCGATGACGTTCTTCGTCTCAGTGTATGCCAGCAGGCCCTCGCGGCCAAGCTCTCGGCCCAGGCCGGACTGCTTGTAACCGCCGTAGGGAGCCTGGCTGAACACGAAGTTATGCACATTCAGCCAGACGGTTCCTGCCGCGATGCGCGACGCGATGGTGTGGGCGTTGCGCAGATCACGAGTCCAGATGCTGGCGGCCAAGCCGTAGTCTGTGTCATTGGCCGCCTCCACCAGCGCCTCCACGCCGTCGAAAGCGGTGATGGTCAGCACGGGGCCGAAGATCTCTTCGCGGTAGATGGTCATGTCGGGCGTCACGTTGCCGAAAACGGTCGGCGCGATGTAGTTGCCCTTCTCGAGGCCCTGCGGTTTGTCCGGCCCCCCGCACAGGAGTGTTGCGCCCTCGTCGATCCCGCACTGAATGTACCTCGATACGCGGTCCCAGTGGTCCGGGTGCACCAGCGGTCCCATCTTCACATCTGGGTCCATCGGGTCGCCAACCTTGATGGCCTTCGTCTTCGCCACCAGCTTCGCCACGAACTCATCGTGCACCGAGGAGTCGATGCAGACACGGGTTGCCGCGCAGCAGCATTCGCCCTGGTTGAGGAACGCGCCGAACAGGACGCCTTCCACCGCGCCGTCTATGTCCGCGTCCGCGAGCACCACCGCCGGGCTCTTGCCGCCCATCTCCAGGCTCACGCACTTGGCCTCGCCCGACGCCCGCTGCATGATCATGCACCCGACTTCGGTGGAGCCGGTGAAGCTGACCTTGTGCACCGCCGGGTGATCGGTGATCGCCTGTCCCACGGTGCTGCCTGTGCCGGAGACGATATTGAGCACACCCGCAGGCAGCCCGGCTTCGGCGAACACATCCGCAAGCATGAGCGTGGTCAGCGGCGCCCAGGTGGCAGGCTTGATAACGACGCAGTTGCCTGCCGCGAGGGACGGGCCGAGTTTGCGGCAGGCCAAAACGCACGGGAAGTTCCAGGGGATGATCTCGCCCACAACCCCCATGGGCTCGCGGAGTGTGTAGTCGAAAACCCCGGCCATCGTGGGGATCGTCTCGCCCACGAGGTCCACCGCGAGACGCCCGTAATAGCCCAGATGGTCGGCGGCCATGGGGATGTCGAAAGCCTGCGACTCGACGATCGGCTTGCCCACGTCCGCGGTCTCCATACGCGCGAATTCCTCGGCGCGGGCGGTAATGATCTCCGCCGCCTTGAGGAGCACATTGCCCCGGGCACCCGGAGTCATCCCAGCCCATTCGCCCTTTGCGTGGGCAGCCGAAGCCGCGCCGATTGCCCGCTGGACATCCTCCGGGGTCGCCGCCGGGATCTCCGCCAGCACCTCATTGGTTGCCGGGTTGAGCACTTCCAGGGTCGCGCCGTCGCTCGCCTGGCACTTCTGTCCGTCAATGAGCATGTCGAACTTTTCAGCCACGGGTGTCACCAGCCTTCGCAATGTTATCAACTGGCGGCTTAGTCTCTTTCAGATGGGCAGGCTGAACTCCACGCCCCCCTCGTGGGCGAGTTCGCGCAGTTCCTGGATCATGTTCGCGCCCAGAGGGATGCCGTCCTCCAGGCGACTCGCCCGGGTAACCGCCTCGATCTCGCCCGGCAGCCAGATGCGCTCCACGCCGGGGGCCTTCGGGGTCGCGCGCATGAACCGTATCCACTCGTCCATCCGGCGCTTGAACTCATCCGCGCCCGCGAAACAGTCCAGGCTGAAGGCGGCCATGAAGAATGTGTTGTCGCCAGGAGCGTCCAGCTTCTTGTACGGATGAGGGATTTCGTGGTCCAGCGGGGCATCGGCCAGCATGCCGGTGAGCAGTTCGAAGGCCACCGCGAGCCCGTACCCCTTATGCCCCGCGAAAGGCAGCAGTCCGCCGCCGTCCATGACCGCCTGGGGACTCAGCGTGGGCTGACCGTTCTTGTCCACGAAGCAGCCTTCGGGCAGGTCTTCACCGGTCTGGGCGCACAGGAACAGCTTGCCCCAGGATGCCTTGCTGGTGGCGCCATCGATGATCACCGCGGGCTCTCGGTCCGCCGGGAAGCCGATGGAGTAGGCGTTGTTCCCCTGCCTGGGCGCCGCGCCGCCGGTGGGGGGCATGGAGGCAAGGGTGTTTGTGATCGAGATGCCGATCATGTTCCGCGCCGTGGCCAGACGGGTGTAATGCCCCGCGGGACCGTAGTGGTTGCTGTTGCGGATCGCCACCACGCCGATGCCCGCGCTATTGGCCTTCTGGATGGCCAGCTCCATGGCATATGTCCCGCCCACAGGCCCAAGCCCGTTGTCGGCATCCAGAAGCGCGGTGCAGGCGTTCTCGCGAACCACGCGAAGCTGAGGGTCTGTCTTGATGCCCCCGGCCTTGATGCGGTCCACGTACAGTTTCAGGCGGATCACACCGTGGGTGTCCACCCCGCAAAGATTGGCCTCCACGAGGAGGTCGGCAACCG
>JAGPGE010000193.1 GCA_018056145.1 Armatimonadota bacterium | reverse complement strand
TCCTCCACTCTGCGCTCCCGCAGTCGGTGTCTCACACCGACAGCCGAAAGATAGCGATGACCCGTGTGGCCTTTGCGCCGGGTCTTCTTCGGCGGCCGTCGCTCAGTCGCTGAACCTGTACCGGAGGAGCGTCCATACAGCCTGCAAACCGTCACGCCAACCGATCTTCTTGCCCTGCACGAAGCCCCGGGCCTTGTACTGAACAGGCACTTCGACGATCTTCGCGCCGCGTTTCAGGAGTTTCGCTGTGATTTCCGGCTCGATCTCGAACGCATCGCTGCGCAGTGGGAGGCTCTTCGCCAGAGGAGTGCGGATGACCTTATAGCACGTCTCCATGTCGGTCAGGCGCGCCCCGTACAACACGTTCGTCAGCAGAGTGAGGAACCGGTTCGCGGCGCGCGAGGCCGGCAGGAACTCGGCGTCCCGGTTGAGGAAACGCGAGCCGTAGACAACGTCCGTCCGGCCTTCGAGTAGCGGCGCGACCAGGGCGCCGTAGTCGTCGGGGCTGTACTCAAGGTCGGCATCCTGTATTAGCACGATGTCGCCCTGAACGTGGCCGATTCCGGTGCGGATCGCCGCGCCTTTTCCCCGGTTCACTTCGTGCAGAACAAGCCGAACCACCCCGTTGTGCTCCGATGCGATCTCGGCGAGGACATCGCGAGAGCCATCAGTGGAGCCATCATCGACGATGATGATCTCCTTCTCATGGGCTTCCGCGAGCACACGGGCCACGACCTCACGTACCGTCCCAGCTTCGTTGTACACGGGCATGACAACCGAGAGCTTCATCTGGTCTCCTGGTGCACGTGGTCTATCGATCGGACTTCGCGGAAGTCGCGGGTGGATCGGGACCGGAATCCTCTGGCGCCCCCTTCCCGGGACGGGTAAAGTCGTAGAGGAACACAGTCGCTCCCGGGCGCGCAAACTCTGCCCGCTTTCGCCCCAACTGATCAAGATACCGCCTGAAAAGAACCTCTTCGTCCACGCCTTCCCAGGTGCACGGATGCGCGAACACGATCCAGGCTCGGGGTTCGCCCAGCAGTGCCTTCAGGTCGTCGCGATAGCGTTCCCAGTCCTTGCGAAACTCGCCACCGATCGTATACTGATCCGGCTGCAGGCCCATCCGGTCCGCGTAATAGCGGAAGGGATACCGCGCACCGTAGTAGACATAGATCGGCTCCCCCGCACGCCACTGCGCCAACATCTCCTGAACGACCGGACGCACCTCTTCCTTCGTGCGGGGGTGGATGAGGTCTCGGGCCGCGATGATCCCGGTGGGCACGAACAGCAGGAGCAGAAGCAGCGGGCCGACGCCGCCCTTCAGGCTCCGCGCATCGCGCACCATCAGGGCCGCGCCCTCGCCGATGAACAGCAACCCGAAGGGCACCGCGAAGAGCATGAGGCGCCCGCCGAAGGGGTACTTCCCAACGGAAGACGCGAGAAGCGCAACCAGCACCCCTGAGAGTGTGAGCCAGCACTTGTGTGGCGAAGCCCGATACGTGGCTAGTATGCCCACGAGCAGCGGCAGCGCAGCCACTCCCGGATACGGGAAGCCGCCGGGCATGGCCAGGAGCTTGAAGGGGGTGTCCACGAACCATCGCAGTTCCCCCAGGCTTTTCGGAGGGATGGGCGCGAAGGTGCCCTGCCAGTAGTCCATCAGGTACGAACTGCGGGTGGCGCTTGTGAGCGTCATGAAGTACATCACCACAAAGCTGCTTGCCCACATGACCCCGCACCCGATCACTGCGGCAAGGTCCCGCCAGCGGCGCTCTTGCAGGGTCGCGATCCCGTGCACCAGGCAGATGCCGGCCAGTACCAGTACCGAAGCGTGAGACGCCCAGACCGCGACCATCCCCGCGAGGCCTACCAGCCACCAGCGCTGCAATCGCGGCTGACCCGCTCCTGACAGCCAGAAGATCAGCAGGGCGAAGAAGACATCCGTCGAGTATTGCTTGAGTTCGTCGGAGTAGGCCACCAGGTGTTCGGAGATCGCGAACAGGGCTGTAGCGATGGCTGCCGAGGACGTATCTGACCACCGCCGCGCCAAAAGGTAGAAAAGCGGCACGGACAGGACCCCGCACACGAAAGCAGGCAGCCGCAGAGCATCCTCGCCCGGACCGAGAAGGTCGACGGCTGCCCGGGACGCCCACAAGAACAGAACCGGGGCCACCTGCTTGTGGTCCAGTGGCTGCAGGAGCGCTCCATACGAACGGTTCACGATGTTGAGCGCGAGAGCGCCCTCATCGCCCCAGAGAGAGCGCCCGGACAGGTACTGAACAGTCCTGAGAAGGATGCCCAGGCCAATCAGCAGCCAGGGCCAGTGGCGTGCAAGCTGAGCCTGCAGGACTCTCGCCTTCATCTGCCGGGACGCCTCCCTGCGCGCGAGAGGAGCAGTCCGAGCATGAGCGCCGACAGGAGCGTGACGCACAGCCCCTCCCAGAGACGCGGGGGGTGGTAGCGCAACTCGACGCGACTGGCGCCCTCAGGTACCTCAACCGCGCAGAATGCGATGTTGCACCGGTGCAGTGGCGCCGGCTTGTCGTTGACCCGGGCCTCGAGCCAGGGCACCCAGGTGTATGCCAGCACCAGGAGTCCCGGAGCGCGGGCCTCGCATTCGGCCACGACGCCGCGGGTGTCCTGGGAAACCACCCGAGCGGCGCCCCCTGAATGGCCGGGGGATCGCGGGAGCCCGAGCCTCGCTCCGTCGGGCAGGTAGGCCGTTTCAAAGGGGTCCCCTACCACTTCTTCCCCGCGCAGCACGGCCTCGAACTCAGTCTCAGTAGCCGTCTGTGATGTCAGCCATGCCAGCCCCCGGTACTCAGGGTTTTCGCGTCGAACCACCTTAGTTTGGCCCCCCGCAACGGGCTGACGTTCGATGACCCACCGGCAGCCGAACAGGGCCGCCGCGCGCAGGTCGTCCGGGATATTGGCCACCGTACGGGCCCGCGCGTAGTGTTTTAGACGCATCGGCGTGTACCCGTCTACCATGGGCAAGTCCCACATCAAATTGGTATTCGGGAAGGCCATCTCGGCGCGATGAAGCGTAAGCGAGGCCACGTCCAGCCCGGCTTCTCCCGACCTGCGCAGCAAGTATCGACCCATGCCGGCGCCGCGCACGACTGCACGGGTGACAGGCCAGCGGTGGGGAGAGGTGAGCTTGGACGGATCGTAGACGTCGCCACCGATGATCGTTAGCAGGTTGGGGCGATCCAAGGCGTGGCTGATTGCAGCCCCAACCGGACCGCTTGGCAGCGCGAACCAGGTGTTGATCACATCCGGCGCGAAGTCCAGGGCGACCCGGGGCCCGTCGCGCCGTCCGGCCCAGATGAAACCGGCCATCGATGCGATGCTTGCCACGGCGCGCATCCCTCGGCCGGGCACGGATATGCGCGCCACCTGCACGCCGCAGACCATTTCGCGGGCCGGCAGAGACCGGGTTCCGGAGGTCAGCACCATGATCTCGTGGCGCGTCGCCAGTTCCTCGGCGATGTCACTCAGCGCCGTGCCGCCCCCACCGCCGAGAGGCGGGTACTCGTAGTTGACAAAGAGAATCCGCATGCACCCCTCGCTTCCTGCTACCGCTCTGAGCAACGACCGCCTCCCCATGTGCCCCCTCCCCGAGCGAGAGCTATATTACCACAGTCTGGAACGTCCGGGTCTCGGCGCTTTCCCGCGCCTTAAGACAAGTGAGGGCGCTGATGATCCCCGCCTCAATCGGACTGCGCGAGTCTCCCTTACCCTGGGCGATCCGCAGGAAATCGTGGCACAGCTCCGTATCTCCGCCGAAATGGCCGCCGCCTGCCTCGAAGCGTATGGTTTCATTACGCAGGCTGTGGTGTTCGAACACCTTGACTTCGCCGGTGTACCAGTCGAACTCAACCGTGCCGTGGTAACCAAGGAACCGGGCTCCGCGCGCCCCGGCTTTACCCCGCGCGTAGAAGTTCTGGCTGTAACATGCCTGCGCACCGCTCTCGAACTCCAAGATGGCATTGCCGCTGTCCTCGTTCTTGATGCTCTTCGAGAACATGCAGTGCATGGTGCTCTCGCGTTCCACCTTCGAGCCTTGGCCGCGCCGGTAGAACAGGTTGAACGGGCTCTCGATACAGGTCTCCTGCTCATCGCAGTCCCGACACATGAGCTCCTCGGGCTTGTCGCCGCCGTAGATGCGCCGGGAGTTCATGGCGCAGACGGAGGTGGGACGGGACCCCAGCAGGTAGCTGATGTAGTCGAAGTCGTGGGTGGCTTTCTGCAGGAACAGGCCGCCTGTTTCGTTGAAATCCCGGTACCAGCCGCCGTAGTACACCCACCCGTACGGCACATTGTTCCAGGCCTGCACCTGGTGGATCTCCCCGAGCCGTCCGGAGTCGATGATACCCTTGGCCGCAAGGGCCAGCGTGGTGAGCCGCAACGGGAAGGACACCACGACCTGGGGCTTGTAGTCCTGGAATGCTTCCGCCAGGGCATGCACCTGCTCCATGCTGGTGGCGACGGGCTTCTCCAGGAACAGCGGCAGGCCGCGCTTGGCAACCTTGATGGCCATCGGGGTGTGCAGCGAACAGCGGGTACCCACCAGTACACCGTCGAACTGCTCCTTGTCTAGCATCTCGTCGGCATCCTCGTAGATGCCGGCGTTCTTGAGATCCTCGTGGCTCTCCTTATACTCCGCGCCCCTCGGGTCGGTGATCGCACCGATCTCGAAAGGCACGCTGAACTGCTTGAGACCGTTGATGATGCCGCGGATGCGGCCGCCGTAACCGATGACTCCGAACCTGAGCATGACGCAATCCTCTTCTCGTTTCGCTTTCGGGCCGCACCGGGCCGGGAGCGCGTTTCGACATTCACCATCAAGGGACCTGCACGCCTCCGCGGGCAGGAGGAATGCGGCAGCGTGCCGGGGAACATCAATGCTTCACGCTCCCGGTCCGTGGGAGCGCACTGTCCCGCAGGAGAGCCGCCATGAGCGCAGCGCAGCCGCAACGTTTCGTGGTCACCGTAGACGACCCGGGCGGGCTGATTCAGGATCTGGACGCATTCGAGCGTGTCCGCCGGTTTTTCGACGAAGAGGGTGTCCCGGCCAGTTTCATGGTGGTCCCCCGGGGCGAGGGCGGCTGGCAACTGGATACTCAGCCGGCATGGCTGAGCGCGCTGAAATCCGCCGAGGCCGGCGGCCATGATTGCCAGCTTCACGGGTTGGACCACCAGAACTGCGAGTTCGGGCCATATCCGGCGATGATCCGTGCACTTAGCCGGCGGGATCCCGAGGAAGTGCTGCGGGAGGATGCGGTGCGTTTCGGGAGCGTCTGGAACTACGAGTCTCACGTGGAGAAACTCCAGACCGCGATGACAATCTACCGGGCGGCATTCGAGCGCGATCCACTTGTGCTGCGCACCGGCGCCCTGTCCCAGACCCCCGAGCTGTACCGCGCACTGGCCGATGTGGGCATGCGCTACACATCAAACCTGGTGGTTGACCCGCGGGGCTGGGAGTATATCATCGAGAACTACGACGATCCCGGCGACTGGGACCCGGCGGTGCCGCCGCACCCGTACATGCTCACCGACCGGATCATCAACCTGCCGATGATCAGCGAGTATGCGTGGTACCTGACCCCGGAGAAGATCCCGGTGCATCTCGCGCTTGCCGTCGATGACCTGCAGCGCGTCTACGCCCAGGGCGGCGTGTATATCCTGATCTGCCACGTTCAGTGCGTGGGCGCCGAGGACAAGCTGTCGCAGCAACTGATTCACGAACTGCTGTCCGTCGCGCGCAGTGACTATGCCCCGCAATTCGAGACACTCGCCGGCCTCGTGGCAGATATCGAGGCCGGCACCGTTCCCGTCATTCCCGGCGGGTAGACTGAAGGAGGCAAACCGTGGGCGTTGATCGCTTTGATGGGCCGGAGATCGAGTACCTGAAGGACATCCTCAGCCGTGGGGCCCTGTCCGGGCGCGGCGATGGATACCAGGGCAAGCTGGAGGCCGCTTTCGCGAAGGCCTTCGGCGTGAAGCATGCCATTTCGGCCAACGCGGCCATGTCCCTCTTGATCTCATCGGTTTTCGCCGCCGGAGCCGGTGCGGGCGATGAGTTCCTGTGCGATCCGCTGGTGCAGTTCCACGCAATCGGCGCTCTGTGGATGAACGCGCACCCGACCTGGGCCGATGTCTGCGAGGACACATGGCTTATGGACCCGGAATCAGCGCGGGCCAATATCACGCCCCAGACCAAGGCCATCTGCGCCACCAATCTGTGGGGTCAGCCAGCCGAACTGGACGCCCTGCGCGCGCTGGCCGATGAGAAGGGCATCGTCTTCATCGAAGACTGCGCCCACGCCATGTTCCTGCCCTACAAGGGCAAGTATGCCGGCACGTGGGGACACATCGGTGTCTTCAGCTTCTGCCAGGGCAAGCACATGACCACCGGCGACGGGGGCATTGCCCTCACTGATGACGACGACCTGGCCGCCAAGATCCGCGGCGTCACCTGCTTCGGGGAGTCCCCGCCCCACCTGGCCACAGTGTTCCGCATGACCGAGATGCAGGCGGCCATCGGCCTGGCGCAGCTCGAGCGGGTCAAGGGTTACATTGAGGAGTACCAGAAGAGCTACGCCCACTTGTCAGCGGCTCTCGAGGGCTGCGACTGGGTGCAGCCGAGAGCAATCCGCGAGGGCTGCGGCAACTCGCCCTACATCTTCTCCTTCCTGTTCAATGGCGAAGAGCACGGCATTGACATGATGGAGTTCCAGCAGGCGCTCTTCGACACAGGCGACACCTGGAACGTGGGCTTCACCCAGGTCCCGGCGTACAAGTACAAGCTATTCACACACCCGCTGGCCTACCAGAACAAGGGCTGCCCCATCCACAACTGCCCGTATTACGAGGGCAACTACGAGTACCGCGATGGCCTGTGCCCCACCGCCGAACGCATTCTCCCGCGGCTGGTGAACACCAACTGCATGATCTCCGAGGAGAACGCGAAGCGGGTAGCCGAAGGCCTGCGGAAAGCCATTGAGACGGCTGGGAAGGGCTGAGTCATGGCCGACCTGACCCGGCTCACTCGAGAGAACTCCGACATGATCCTGGACATCGTCGCTGACCTGGAACTGTGCACCTCCGAGCAGGTGCGCGACGAGCTGCGGACCCGGCACAACATCGACGCACCGGTGGAGCAGGTCGAGCGCTACATGGAATTCCTGCGCAGCGGCTTCCCACGCAAACTCGCCCACGCCGGACCGGGACGCTGGAACCTGGTGGACCTGGGCTGAAGACCTGCAGAGCACCCGCGGCCGGTGTGGGCAATCCCCGGCACCGGCCGCGCATCTCCCACCCCCGAGGCGATCTCATGCGGAAACTTCCCCTCCTTGCACTTGCGGTCAGCACCCTGGCTTTCGCGCAGGACCCGCCGCTCTCGCCGTCCATTGAGGCGGACGCGGACTACCTCCTGACAACGCAGGACTTCATGTCAGCCCAGTTCGGCATGGCAGTGGACGATGTCCAGGCGACGGCGGAACGTGTTCAGGTGACCACCACCGGCGCCGAGTTCGTGTTCACCCCCGCGGAAGACCTCCTGGTGGTCAACCAGCGCCTGGGCAAGGAGCGCGAAGCGGTTCGCGTGGGTTTCCCCGCCGGGCTGCTGTCGGGCCTTGCGACGGAAGCCTGCGAAACAGGCGCGGTGCGGCTGCGCAACGGCGCGGGCACACTCCGGATCCGTATCAACGGGGATTCCCTGCTCATGCTCAAGGCGGTGGAGCCCGTTGAGCTGCGCTGCGAGGTGGCGTTCGAGCCCGCAAGCGCCCGGCAATACCACGCCGACCGGCTGTTGCTGGATGAGTGGGGGTGCGTCGGGACCTACTGCGCCACGGGCGAGGGAAGGGCGAAGAGTTCCATCGATGATCGGACTATCGACTATGCCCTGGACGCCGGGCAGATCTGGTGGCTGTCCGTGGGGCCGCCAAGGCCCTACCCGTGGGAGGATTCCTTCGACGAGCGTGTGGCCTGGCACTGGTCCATGGAAACGGGATACCCGTCGGATGATCTGATCGAGCAGTGGAGCAAGTACGCGAACATCCTCCTGCAGCAGGCTGAAGTGATGCTCTGGAAGGACTGGAGCCTGCGCTTCATCCCGCGCAATGGCATCGAGGAGTTCCAGCGGGTCAATGAGACGTGCGAGCGTTTCGGGATGCGCAACATCGTCTACACATCGCCCTACTACTTCCTGACCGGCACCGGGCTGGAGAGCATGGCGATGAACAGCTTCGACAACTTCGCGGTCACGGGCTTTTCACCCGGCGACCCGCGCGGGCTCAACTGGCCCATCTTCCTGTCCGAGATCACCCGGGTCGTCAAGGAGTATAAGCCCGACGGTCTGTACTTCGACGGCATCTATGGGAATGTGGTGCGGACCTATCTCATCAGCCGCAAGTCCCGAGAGCTTGTGGGCGACGACGGCATCCTGGAGTTCCACGCCACCGGCAGCCCGCCCGGAGGCGGCGTCTACCTGCCCCAGATCGACACCTACTACACGTTCATCCTGCGCGGCGAGGGCTGCCAGGACGCCTACACCAACCCGGACTACATGCGTTACTTCGTCTCGACCCACAACATCAGCAACTCCATCGGCGTCTTGTGCAACAACAACAACTACCCGCTGGACGAGCAGTTCGTGAATTTCCTGCTTGACAACAACATCCGCCTGCATTTCCTGGGGGCCGAGGGGCAGCGGTTCGAGGGCATGCAGAAGTACTACTGGCCCGCTCTCAACGCGGATCTGCCCGCGCGGGTGGAGGCGAAGGCCCAAGAGCGGCAGGAGAAGCTCGTGGCCCAGCGCCGCGAAATGCAGGCTGCGATGGCCGAGCCCATGTCCTATCTCCCCCTGGCCCTGGAGGAGAACTTCGATGATCCGTCACTGAGCGCGAAGCTGCCCCAGCCCGCGCCGCAGGGCGGTCTGGAGACGGCGCTCCCCGGTGGCTGGACGTGCTTCCTGAGCCCCCGGAGCGAGGCAACCGTCCAGGTTGAGCAGAATGCGCTGCGTATCGACGCCCGGGCGCACACGGTGGCGGCCATCGAGCGAGACCTGCCCGCGGACACGGTCGCGGTGCAGTGCCGGGTCTGGGCAGCCGGGGATTTCGGCATGTCATGGGGGCCGGGGCTGGCGCTGTGGATTGGCGACATTCGGGCGCGCATCGGCGTGCGCAGCGACGGCC